>CAIPFY010000432.1 GCA_903864435.1 uncultured Chloroflexota bacterium
ACATGGGTGAGTGGCGCGCAGGTCGTCTTTGCGCCGCTGGACGGTGGCCTGTTCCGCATGGATATGGCGAATGGCAACACGCAGGTGCTTTTGCTCGATACGACATGGGAATACCGTATGCCCTACCTGATGCCGGGTGGCGTGCTGGCTGTTTTCGGTCGTCAAAAAGGGGATACCAGCATCCCGGCGGGAAGTGGGCGCTTGATCGGGTTGGCTCCCGGCGCGCCGCAGATTCAGAACCTCGGTGACGCGGCGGTTGACCTGACCGGCCTGCACTGGGCACCCGGCGGCGGCTTGATGGTGGCGCTGCGCGGCGGGGCGCTGGCGCTGGTGCTGCCTGTCTCCGGCGATGGGCTGACCCTGCCCGTAGGCGATGCCGTCGCTTATAGCTGGGGGCCAAACCCGCTGCCGGATGCGGTGAATGTCATCCTGCCCGCCGATGCGTATTTCATCACGCCAGACTCCAGCGACATTCCGCAGGTCTGGCAACTTTCGCGGCAGGGCAGCACCGCCCGACCGATTACCCACGCCGCCGCCGAAGTGCTGCGTTATGCGCTGGCGGCAGATGGTTCGCAGATCGTTTATGCCAGCGGCGGGCAGTTGTGGCGGCAAAGCACCACGCAGAACACGCCGCCGCAGCCTTTGGCGGATTTGCCGGACGGAATCGGTGGGCTGGCGCTGTCCGCCGATGGCACACAGGTTGCCTTCACCACCGGAAACAGCGGGGCGGTGTGGCTTGTCCCGGAAGGCGGCGCGGCGCAAAAGCTGGATATACCCGCGCCACCGTCCGCCGTGTTCGGCAACCCGTCTTTTAACCGGGATGGCAGCGCCTTGCTGCTGTCGCTGAACGCCAACCAGTACCCGTCGCAGTTGATCGTGGTTGATTTGATGGCGGTGCCGCCCGTGCGCCTCGAAGTGGGCGTGGCGGACAGCGGCGTGTGGCTGAATGATGGCGGCTTGCTGGCGTGGAGCGATGGCGGCGGCTTGAACGAAACCCCCGGCGTGACCACCCTGTACCGCGCCGACCCTTCCGCGCCGGCGGTGCTGCGCACGTTGGCGATCATTCCCGCGCCGGTGCGCATCCTCGGCTTGCGTGAGGTGGCAGCAGGCCGCGCCCGCCTGCTGCTAGGCTTCCTGCAAGCGGGGCCGCGTGCGGTGAATGTGGTCGAAATGGATACCCTCAGCGGCGCGTTCACCCCGGCGGCCAGCGGCGGCGGCGGCTTTATGGTCTTTCCGCAGTTGTCGCCCGATGGCGATTTCCTGATCGGTCAGGTGCATGATGCCGGCCCGATCACGGTGCGCGATCTGCGGGTGGGCGGGCAGGTGATCTACCGCGACCTGCCGCAGGTGACGAATGTCCATTGGGGAAGTTAAGCCTGTCCCCGCGCAACCGGACGTTCTGTGATCTGCCTGCCCCGAACACGTTGTTGTGCTAGACTGGGAATTGAGCCAAGCAACCCCCGCGCCCGACTAAACAAGGCAGGCCACAATGACGATCTATGATGTGCTTCATTGGGTAGGGGCGGGCGCACTTCTCGTCTATGCCATCGTGAGCATCGTCAGGCCAAAGTTTGTCGCTCAAACCCTAGAGCATGTCCTCGTGTCGGGGCGCGGCATTAGCGAGTTTCGGATTGCGCACGGGGGCTTTTTCTTAGGCTTATCCATCTTCGCGCTTTACGCCAACAATCCTCTGGTCTATCAGGCTTTGGGCTGGGCTTGGATAGGCGCAGCCCTGATCCGCCTGTTCGCCTACCTGCCAGACCGCCCCACACGAAATATCAGCCTTGTCTCTTTCCTTGCAGAGATGGCGCTCGGAATTGTCTTGCTGCTCTAGTGGAGGGAAACAGACCATGAACGATGTGCTGCATTGGATAGGAACTGCGTCGCTCCTGATTTATGGAATAGCCAGCGCGATCAAACCGCAGTGGGCAGCCCGGTTTCTGGCGCATGATTTGCCGTCAGGACGGGCGATCAGTGAGTTTCGCGTCGCGCACGGGTCGCTGGTGGGGCTGTCGCTCTTTGCCCTCGTGATGAACGATCCGTTGGTTTTTCAGTTGTTGGGCTGTGGTTGCCTCGGCGCGGCAGCCGTGCGTGTCCTCGCCTATCTGCTAGACCGCCCCAGAGTGACAGTGGATTATCTGGCGTTCTTCGTCACGGAGATCGGGGTGGGGATTGTCTTGCTGCGTTGATCGGGCGGGTCACGCGGCGCGTGGAAACTCACCCCGGAATTGGCTTGCTGCGCCGTTCACGGGCAGATGTTCCAATACTCATCTCACGTTAAACAACCCTTTGTAACATTAATGAGAAAGTGCGAGTTTTTATCACGCGCAGGTTCCGGCTTGTTCCAGCGTGAAATGGTCTGCTGCAACGAAGGAGGTGGCAATATGCCATCTGAACGAGTGTTGGTGATCGAGGATGAAGCACGTATCGCCCAGTTTATCGAACGCGGGTTGATCTATGAAGGCTACCGGGTGAGCGTGGCGCGGGACGGTCAAACTGGCTTGATGATCGCCCGTGATAATCCGCCTGATCTGGTCGTGCTGGACTGGATGCTGCCGGGGTTGGACGGGCTGGAAGTGTGCAAGCGTTTGCGTGCTGCCAGCGATGTCCCTATTTTGATGCTGACCGCCAAAGACGACATCAAAGACCGCGTGACCGGGCTGGACGCGGGCGCGGACGATTATTTGGTGAAACCGTTCTCGGTAGATGAGCTGATGGCGCGGGTTCGGGCCTTGTTTCGCCGTTCGGTGCCGGCTTCGCGCCCCGAAATTCTGCGCTTTGCCGATCTTACACTGGATACCGGGACGCACCGCGCTTATCGCGCCGAACGCCCGATTGATTTGACTGCCAAAGAATATGAACTGCTGGAATTGTTCATGCGGAACCCCCGGCAGGTCTTGACCCGCGACGTGATTTTTGATCGCGTGTGGGGGTATGACTTCGGTGGCGAGAGCAACATCATCGAAGTGTATGTGCGCTACCTGCGGCAAAAGACCGAAGCCGATGGTGCGCATCGCCTCATTCATACCGTGCGCGGTGTGGGTTACGTCCTGCGTGAGGAAGAATAAGAACAGTCTGCTGGTGTGTGTATGACCATTCGCAAGAAGCTAATTTTGCTGTTTTCGGGGCTGCTGGCGATTGTCATCATGCTATTTGGCTTGGTGATCTTTTCGGTTATCCGTTCCACATGGATCGAAACGGTGGACAGCACCCTGCGCGAAACCACCGATCAGGTCATCAGCAACAGCCGTTCCTATCCCATCCGTGAATTTGGCGCTCCGCTTCGCATGGGCGTCATTTTGCCGCAACTCAACATTTTCCGCGCATCCGGCGTGATGGTGCAGGCGTGGTCTATCAATACCGATGGCACCCGCGAATTTGGCGCGGCTTCGGATAATCTGGGCGATTTTCATGACCCGCTGGACACAGCCGCGCTCGGTTCCGAAACCGCCACCTATACCATCGCCAACGTGCAAGGAACTGATCTGCGCGTGCTTACCAGCCCGATTCGCGTGCTGGGGGAGGATCGCGTTTTTGGCAGCATTCAGGTGGCCGCCTCGATGGAAACCATCAACGCGGCTACTCAGAAGATGGCGCTGCTCATGGTGTTGTTCGCCGCACTTGCCATGTTCAGCGCGTTCATGCTGGGAACGTGGCTCTCCAATCTGGTGTTGAAACCCGTCGAAGCCCTGACCACCGCCGCCGCCAGTATTTCCTCGGCGAAAGACCTGCGAATCCGTCTGTCATGGAACGGCCCAATGGATGAACTGGGGCGCTTGACCTCGGTCTTTAATACCATGATGGATCGCATCGAGCATCTTTTCGGCGTGCAGCAGCGGTTAGTCGCCGATGTCAGCCACGAATTACGCACCCCCATCACCACCATTCGCGGCAATCTCGATCTCGCCAAACGCTACGGCATGGATGCCGAATCACTCGAAGCCATCGAATGCGAAACGCAGCGGATGCAGCGGTTGGTGAATGATCTGCTGCTGCTGGCGCGTGCCGACAATGGCAGCCTGACGCTGGAAATGGCCGAAGTTGACCTCGATTCGATCCTCGGTGACGTGCAGCGTGATTCGCGGGCGCTCATTCAGGGGCGTGATCTGCGGGTGCAGATTGACCATCTGGAAGCGGTGCGCGTGAAAGGCAACGCGGATCGGCTGAAGCAGCTCATCCTGAACCTGCTGACCAACGCGATCAAATTCACGCCGGACGGCGGCGAGATTCGCCTGTCGCTGCGCCCGGAAAAGGGCGGTGCTGCGCTGCGGGTGACGGATACCGGCGTGGGCATTCAGCCGGAAGACCTGCCGCAAATCTTCTATCGCTTCTACCGCGCCGACCATTCGCGCACACGCGGGCAGGACACCGAAGGCTCCGGGCTGGGGCTGGCGATTGCCTACTGGATCGCGCAGGCACACGGTGGCACCATCGAAGTCGAAAGCACCCCCGGCATGGGTACCACGTTCTGTATCCGTCTGCCGCTGCTGTGTGCGCCCCCTTGTACCCTGCATGAAAATGCGACTTCGTCCTACAGCCAGTTGGCGCTTCAGCGGTTAGGCTTTATGAACCGCAAGCGAATCTTGAGCGCGACACAAACCCCTGCCGAATCGCGGGAGGCTGTCCGGTTGCCCGAACTGGACTGAATCCGCCTCATCTTCTCTCGTCGCGCATCGCTGCCCCAACGAACTGCTAAAATTTTTGTTTGTTTCAATCCAACGTTATGATAACCTTTATGATCTGAACCCCGTAATTTCGATTAAAATAGAATGGCGCTACTCGATTGCACGACACGGCGGAAAATGAGGTCTGCCGATGGTTGCTTGGATAGAACAAATCAAGAACAAGCTGTTCACCCTGCCTTATATTGAGGATGAACAGAGTCGCAACGCTGCGGACATCCTGAACAAAGTGCTAGTGATCTCTCTGATCTCGGTGCTTCTATACAGCTTGAGTATTTTCCTCGGCATCACCCATTTGCCCGAAGGGATGCCGAACACCAGCCTTCAGATTACCCTCATTGTTGTCATTTTGCTGGTTTTACTGCGGCAGTACCGGCGGGTCGAATGGGTGAGCCGCTTGTTCAGCCTGTCGTTGTGGACAATCACTACCGCCTCGTTGTACACCAGCGGCGGGATGAATGTGATTGTGTTGGGCGTGTACCAGATGGTTTTGTTGTTTTCGGTTTTTACCCTCAGCCCACGCGCCCGTAACGCCTTCTTCCTGCTGTGCCTTGTCAGCATGATCGGCCTTTATGCCGCGCACCTGAAGGGTTGGATACCGGAAGACAAATACGACCCGTCTACCGCATTTCTGGCGCAAATCCTGTTTCTGGCGGTGATGATGGTCTTTGCAATGGGCGTCGAACGTTCTTTGATTCGCAACCTGTATCGGGCGCGGCAAAGTGAACGGGAAGCCCGCGAAACTGAGGAACGCCTGCGAGTCGCGCTGGACAGCTTGCCTGTGATCGTGTTTAACCACGATCTCGATCTGCGCTACACATGGATGTACAACGACAAAAGCCTGCGCGATCCCAATAGTATTATCGGCAAAACCGACGTAGACATGCTTGATCCGGTCAGCGCCGAAGTCCTGATGTCCGTCAAATCGCAGGCTATTCGCACCGGTCAGCCTGTCCGCAAGGAAGTAACCTTTATCCTCGGCGGTCAACGTCAGTGGTTCGATATGTATGTGAAACCGCTGCGCGATGCACAGGGGCGCATGACCGGAATCACCTGCGCCGCCTACAATTTGCGGGAGCGCAAAATGGCAGAGGTGGCGCTGGCCGAATCCGAACTGCGCTACCGCCAGATGTTCGAGAACAGCCCGCAGCCTATGTGGGTGTATGACCTCGACACGCTGGCTTTTCTCACGGTGAATGATGCTGCTGTCGCGCATTACGGCTTCTCGCGTGAGGAATTTCTAAAGATGACCATCAAGGACATCCGCCCGCCCGAAGATCTGCCGCGCCTGCTCGAAGACATCGCGCAGGATAGCAGCCAGTACGGGCGGAGTGGCGTCTGGCGGCACCGGACGAAAGATCGGCGCGAACTGTTTGTCGAAATCTCGTCGCACCGTATGACGTTTGAAGGCCGTCCGGCGCGGTTGACGCTGGTGAACGATGTTACCGAACGCCACCACGCCGAGGAACTGTTGCGGCGCAGCGAATCCCTGTTCCACACGATTTTCCAGAGCGTTCCGGTGGCGATCACCCTCACCGATATCGAACAATCCACCCTGTTGAACGTCAATGATTATTTCGTCAATCTAATCGGTTACGATCGCAACGACCTGTTGGCGACCCATCTTCAAGAACTGCCGATCTGGGTTTCTGGCAGCGCGGGCATGCACCCGGAACCGCTGCTCTGGGATGGGAAGGAACAGCCCCGTGAAGTGCAGTGGCGCACCAAGAATGGCGCGGTACTGGACATCATGATTTCTGCCCAGCGCATCGAACTGGGGCATACCCCGTGCATCCTCGGCATCGGGATTGACATCACCGAACGCAAGCGCACCAGCGAACAGCAGATTGCAGCCGAGCGTATGCGGTTGCAGGTGGAACAGGAACGTGAGGTGGTGCAGCTTAAAGAGCAATTCATTTCGCGCATGTCGCATGAATTCCGCACGCCGATTGCCATCATCCTGTCGTCGAAGGAATCGCTTCAGCACTATTATTCCCGCCTGACCGAAGAACGGCGGCAGGAACATTTCAACGAGATTGACAAGCAAATCCAGTACATTCTGGAACTGCTGGAAGGCGTGCTGACCATCGGGAAAGCACGCGCCGGGAAGATGGAATTCTTGCCGGAGACTATTGATCTTGTCCCCTTCTGTCGAAATCTGTTCAACCAGATTCAGTTGACGGATGACAAGCAGCACCGCTTTGTTTTTGATGCACATGGCACGTTTGACGGCGCTGAGATGGATGAACGCCTGCTCCAGCATATCTTTGTCAACCTGCTGACCAATGCGGTGAAGTATTCGCCCACAAGCGGGGAGATTCGTTTCGAGATGGACGAGGTGGACGATCGGGCGCGGTTCCGCATCAGCGATCAGGGGATTGGCATGTCGGAACAGGACGTGTCGCGGTTGGGGGAGACGTTCTTCCGCGCTACCAATGCTCGCCGCTATCAGGGAACGGGTTTGGGGCTGGCGATTGTCAAGGAGAATGTGGCGGCGCATAAAGGCACGTTCCACTGTGACAGCCGCCTGAACGAAGGCACGACTTTCACCGTTGAACTACCGCTGCGGATGCAACCGGCGCGGGGAACCGCCACTTTTGTCGCAGCGATTCCCCAACCAAACACGCTTTAGCGGTCTTCCACCCAGCGCAGGGCTTTCGTCGCCAGACGGTCTAACGCTTCCACGCACAGGAGCAGATGTTCCTCTTTGGTATCTTCTTCCTTCGCATGGGACAGCCCGCGCAGGCTTTGCACGAACAGCATGATCGTGGGGACTTTCGCCCGTGCGACTTCAGCCGCATCGTGCAGCGGGCCGCTGGGCAGGCGGTGAACCTTGTCCGTCGTTTCGCGGATGGACTCATCGCACATTTCAATCAGGTCGGGGTAGAAGGGCAGCGGTTCGATCTGCCAGATGCGATTCCATTCCACGCTGACCTTTTCCTCGGCGGCGAAGCGTTCGCTGGCTTCTTTGGCGTCGCGCAGCATGGTCGCCAGCGCGCTCGCGTCCAGATGGCGCTGGTCGAGGGTGATGTCGCATTGACCGACTACAGCCGTCACAATCCCCGGCTTGGTGACGACGCTACCGACGGTGCAAACCCCGCCATGCCGCTTGGCAATCTCGCGGATTTCGAGGCTGAGCTTGGCGGCAGCGCCCAACGCATCGCGGCGCTGGTTCATGGGCGTGGAGCCTGCATGAGCCGATTGCCCGACAAAACGGATGGCGTGACGCTCCACACCGAACGTCCCTAGCACCACCCCTAGCGGCAAATCCATGCTTTCCAGCACCGGCCCCTGTTCGATGTGCAGTTCCAGATAGGCTTTGGCGTTCTTCAAGCGGGCGCTGGCTTGCTTGGCAGTATCCAGACTCACGCCATATTTTGCCACCGCGTCCACCAGCTTGATGCCGTCGCGGTCAGCCAGATGGCGCAGATCATCGGGATTCATGGTGTTGGACACCGCGCTGCTGCCGAACAAACTGCGCCCGAAGCGTGCGCCTTCTTCGTCCGCCCAGTCCACCAGTTTCACCGTGACGGGCGGTGTGCCTTCGCTGGCGATCCGCCGCAGCACTTCCAGCCCGCCGAACACATTCAAGCACCCATCCAGCCAGCCCCCGTTCGGCACGCTGTCCAGATGACCGCCGATGATGAGCGTATTCTCGGACTCGCCTTTCAGGGTCGCCCAGATGTTGCCGGCCTCGTCCTGTTCCACCGTCACCGGCAGTTCAGCCAGCTTGCTTTTGTAGAAGGCACGCGCCTTCGCCCATGTTTCCGTCCATGCCACGCGCTGCGCACCGTCCGCATTGCCGGTTAGCGCCCGTAATTCTTTCAGTTCATCAATTGTCCGCTGCGGATTCAAAGCATTGTTCACAGCCATTTTGAGTCATCCTCTCCAAAAAAGCCTCTCAGACCTCTTATTCTAACGCAGCCTGTTCGCCATCAAAAAAACAGGACGAGATGGTACTCGTCCTGTTCAACCTTCAGTGCGTTGGGCGGGCGGGGCTGGTTACGCTTTGTGAACCAGTACCACGATGCCCGGATTCGGGATGGCAGCGCAGGCGTAGTTATTGCTGACGATGGCGCTGACCCACTGTGCCGTGCGCGGCTGTCCGGTGGCGTCCAGATAGATGATGCCAACGGGGGTGGTCACGTCTGCCGGAATTTGCAAGCACACCATCGCCGGGGCGATAAAGCCCGTTTCCTGACCGTTTGCATCCATCACGCGCAGGTCAATGGCGCTTATCACGCCCTGATCCAGCACGGCCTGAATGCCAATCTGTGCGCCACTGAGCGAACTGTCACAGTAGAAAGACTGATCGGCGCCGGTAGACCAGACCTGCACCAGCCCGCTGCTCCCACCCTTGCCCGTCTGACCGCATTCGGGCGCACGGCCCACTGGTGCCGGAATGCTGGTAGAAACGGATTGGCTGGTGGTGGTGGGCGGCACGCTGTCAATCTTAACGCCGTCCGCGCCGTCGCAGTCCTGATCTATGCCATCGTCGGCAACTTCCGTTGCGCCGGGGTGAATGCTGGCATCGTTGTCGTTGCAATCCACACCGACCGCGTAGGTGTCGCCATCCGTGTCCACAGGTTGCGGTGTGACCAGATCAAACCCGTTACAGTCCTGATCTATGCCATCGTCGGCAACTTCCGTCGCGCCGGGGTGAATGCTGGCATCGTTGTCGTTGCAGTCCGCGCCGACTGTGTAGGTGTCGCCATCCACATCAGCAGGTGGGGGCGTGACCAGCTCGGCACCGCTGCAATCCTGATCTATGCCATCATCGGCAACTTCCGTCGCGCCGGGGTGAATGCTGGCATCGTTGTCGTTGCAGTCCACACCGACTGCGTAGGTGTCGCCATCTACGTCA
>CAIPFY010000433.1 GCA_903864435.1 uncultured Chloroflexota bacterium
ACGGGCATATCCCCTTTAGCCTGTTTAATCCTGTACCGCAGAGTTCGGAACTGGTGAGGTATTCCGAAGTGCCTATATATTTGTCCCTAACGTAGCCTTGCGGCTGATTCGGGTAAGCATTGGGCTGTTAAAAGCCCCCACTTTTAGGTGCGGGGTTGCTTACCGGGCAATCACTTTCGGACGGCGAAAAATCGGTTGAAACACGGTTGGCGCTTGCATCCGCCGCTGATACGCCCACCACTCGACCAGCAACACCACCAGCGCCAGCAGCGCCGCCAGCGGCCAGAATTCTTGCTGCCCCACCGCATCCGGCGCGGCAGGTTGAATCGTCGCGCCGCTGAGGGTGATTTGCTCACGCGGGGCAATCGCGCTCTCCAACGGCGAGAACAAGTTGACCGCCACCGCCGCCGCTTGCAGCACCTGTTCTCCCGCCAGCAAATCCACAAGGTACAAACCGGGCGCATTCGTATCCGCGAACACCACCGTCCCGCGCTCAACGGGCAGATCGCGCACGCCCCCATCGGGCAGCGTCACGCGCACCTGCGTCGCCCCGGCGGGAGGCCGCACCGACAGCGAATCGCCCACATGCAGCCCATCCGGCACATTGACCGCGCTGCGCGGCGTGAACCAGTCCATCAGATTCGCCATCAAAATCGGCCATGTGATTTGCAGCGACAAATCCGAGTCGTGCAGATCAAACGTCAGAATCGCAGCCTGTCGCCCATCGGTTTCACCCGCCAGCAGCAGCGCCCCGCCCGCCGCGCTGACCAGCGGTGTCGCCCAATCCGCTGTCACCGGACGGAACTTGAGGATATTCACGCTGCCGAAATCCACGAAGGCGGTACGGGCATCGTTGGACAGCACACTGATCGCACCCGTTTCGCTGCTCTCCGCGCCCACTTTGAACAGGCTGGTATCCTGCGGCGGGTTGATGAACAGCAGATCGCCCTGCGGCAGCACGCCGTCCGCAGGCAGCCAACCGTCGAAAATGTACAGATCATAGGCTTCGGCGGGCAGAGGGCGCGTCGGGTCGCCCTGAAACGCCTCAATCCCCGACAAGCTGCGGAGTGCCTGCTCCAAGAACAGGTTGCCCGCGCTCATCAGCAGCACCCGCCGTTCGCCGCCCGTGCTGTTCACCGTCCATGCGCGGTCATCCAGCGCCAGATAATCCGGCACAACAGCCCCGGCAGGTAGTGTTAATCCGGCCTGCACCGTCTGGAAATCGGCGGGTAAATCGGTAGAGATTACGGGCAAGCTGCTCCCCGCCGGAACGGTCAGGCGTTCCGCGCTGTGCAGCGCCCCGTCCACGCGCAGATCGAAGATCACTGCCGCGTCCTGTGCGCCGTAGTTCGTGATCTGCGCGAACAACTGCGGCGGCTGCCCGGGCAGCGCCCGCGCCGAGAGCGCCGTGATCGCCAGATTATCGCCCGACTGCCCCACCGGAAGATAGCGCACCGTCCCCGGCACACCGGGCAACCCTTCGGCAGCGCCCAACCCGCCGTCGCTCACCACTACCAGATTGAAATCCTGTGCGCCCGCCGCATCAGCCACCGCCAGCGTAAAAGCCGCCACCCAGTCAGCGGCAGCCTGCCCCGGTTGCATCGCATTGATGGCCTGCCGCAACAGATTGGCATCGCCCGTGCGCGGAACCAGCACCTCCGGCACGTTCGACACGCGGATGACGGTCATGGTATCGCCCGCCCCCAGCGTATCCACCATGCTCAAAGCCTGTGCCCGCGCCGCCTCGAAGCGCGTGATCCCGTCAGGCGTATCGGTGGCGTTCATACTGGCGGAAGCATCCAGCAGCAGTTCGATCTGCCCCGCGCTGACAGCCGGAACGACGATGAACGGGCGCATGAGCGCCAGCACCAGCAGCGCCAGAATCAGCAGTTGCAGGATCAGCAGCAGATTGCGGCGCAGTTTTTGCCACGGCGTATTGGCTTCGCTATCGCGCACCACTTGCTGCCACAAAAAAGTGCTGGAGACGACGACTTCACGCCGCCGCAACCGTAGCATATACAGCAGGATGATGGGGACAGCCAGCAGGCCGCCCAGCAACGCGAGAGGGGTGAGGAAGGCCATCGTTTATTTCACCGCGCCCAACCGCCGCAAGCTGCCGAGGATGACCTTCTCCCAAGGGGTATCCGTCACCACCGGAACGTAATGCACGCCGCGTTTGGCGCAGTCGGCGCGGATTCCATCCTGCCAGTCGTGCAGTCGTTTGATGTACAAACTTCGCATCCCGCCGTCCACCGTCACTTCCTGCGCCCGCCCCGTCTCCACATCCACAAGGCGCAGATCACCGCCCAACGGCGGGTCAACCTCGTCCGGCGCAAGCAGATGAATAATCCCCACTTCGTAGCCTTTCGCCAACAGCGCGTTCAATCCGGTGCTGAATCCGTCTGGCGACAATAAATCGCTCATCAAAAAGCACAGCCCCGGCCTACCACCGCGCAGCGCATAAGCCCGGAGCGCCGCGTTCAAATCGGTCACGCCCTGCGCTTCCAATCTGCCCACAAAATCGAGCATCGCCAGCGTATATCCCCGCCCGCGTGACGGGCCAAATTGCGCGATAGGGGCATCCGTCAGCGCCGCCAGCGTCAGCCGATCCTGCGTCGCCAGCGAAATATGCGCCAGCCCCGCCAGCAATCGCTGTCCATACAGCAGTTTATTCTGGTCGCGCACACCTTCTCGCGGCCAATCCATACTGGACGACACATCCAGCAGCAGATGAACCGCCAAATCCTCCTCATCTTCCAGCAGTTTGATGAACGGGCGCTCCAGCCGTGCGTAGATATTCCAGTCGAGGCGACGCAGATCGTCCCCGCGCACATAGTCGCGGTAATCGGCAAACTCGATGCTGGTACCACGCTTGCTGGAACGACGCTCACCCTTCATAGCCCCCGCCCGTACACGGGTGGCGACTAGCGTGAGCTGTTCCATTTTGCGGCGGGTCTTTTCGTCAAACAGCGTTTCGTCGGTCATGCGGTACGCTTTACAGTGCCAACCGGAACACGATTTCGCCTTCTTCGATCACGCCTGTATCCTCGAATCCCAAACTGCTATACAGCCGTCGCGCCGCCTCGTTATCCGGCACAAAGCTAATCATGATGGCCGCGAAACCGGGTTGCGCCCGCAACCGTTCCAGCAGCGCGGTCATAATCGCCCGCCCGTAGCCTTTGCGCTGAACATCCTGCCCGACCATCAGCCGATCAATGAACCACACTTTGGAGAGGCCATAATCCTCCGGGCGATACATGGCGAACCCGACCATCGCCTCGCCGTCATAAGCTGCCAGCGGGACACACTCCGGCTCATACTTGGATTGCGCCAGCGACACCGCGTTGGAGGCCACCCAGCGCGTTTGCGATTCCGCCACTTTCAGGCGCACACACGCCAGCCAATTATCGCGGGTGACTTCACGTAGTTCGACCTTCATGGAGTCACCGCCGCCAGCAGATCGGCCACCAGATCATCCGTACTCACGCCTTCCGCCAGCCCTTCAAAGTTGAGCAACAGCCGGTGGCGCAGCGCCAGCGACGCGACAGCCCGCACATCCTCGAAGGCCACGTTAAAGCGCCCTTCCAGCAGCGCATTGATCTTCGCGCCCAGAATGAGCGCCTGCGCCCCACGCGGACTCGCGCCGTAACGGGCGAACTGCTTCACACGCGGCGGGGCGCTGGCATCTTCGGGATGCGTCGCCACAATCAACCGCGCCACATATTCGGTGACATGCGTCGCCACCGGCGTATTCAGCGCCAACTGCCCCATGTGGATGATCTGTGCGCCGTCCGCCACCTTGCCCGCGTGGGGCGTACTGCTGCCCGTCGTGCGTTCC
>CAIPFY010000434.1 GCA_903864435.1 uncultured Chloroflexota bacterium
TTAAACAGATTGAAGGTCTAAATCAGTGTGCGGTTGGGATAGTACGGGCTACTCACATTGTCAAGGTGAACTTCACCCCCGCAAGGGGGCAGGTACGGGAGAGGCCATAGGTAACTTAAATCTCTCCCTCCCTTTGGGGATTATCGTCCACTTAACCTAAAAAAGGAGTTTCGGCTTTCATCCCCGTACCTAAAAGTAGGGGGTTCCAGCCGAATAACAATGATGACTGATACGCTGGAGCGCGTGATTCGCGTGGCGATTGTGGACGATCATGGCATTGTGCGGCAGGGACTCCGTGCGCTACTCACACGTCCCGGAATCGAAGTGGTGGGCGAAGCCGAAAGCGGCAGTCAGGCAGTGGAATTGGCGCGGGAATTGAAGCCCGATGTGATGCTGCTGGACATCCGCATGAAAGATGGCGACGGGCTGCAAAGCCTGCCGGCGATCAAAGCGGTTTCGCCGGGTACCAGCGTGATTATGTTGACGACTTACGCCAACCCCGGTTATCTGGCGCGGGCGATCAATGGCGGCGCGGCGGGCTATCTCTCCAAAGAAACAGACCCCGACCGGATCGTGCGGGCGGTGGAATTGGCGGCGGCGGGCGATCCGCTGATTGATCGTTCGCTGCTGGAAGCGGCACTCAGCTATGCGGTTGATCCGGCGGCACCTTCGCCCGAACCGACCGAACTGGATGCCGACCCGCTTTCGGAGCGCGAACGGGACGTGCTGCGGTTGATGGTGAACGGCTTGAATAACAGCGCCATCGCCGACGCCCTCAGCATCAGCCTGCCCACCGTCAAAACCCACGTACAGCATATCCTCCATAAGATGCACGTTTCGGATCGCACGCAGGCCGCTTTGATGGCTGTGCGGCAGGGTTTGGTGACGTAGTCGGCGTATCTTAATGATTATTTGATAAATCATCCCACCGGATGATTGAGAATCATCATACGGATTGATTGCAAGTGAATGGCTTAAAGCGACAATAAATGCGTTAGGAAGAAGCAGGTTATGAGTGTGTTCGGGAACCGGATGAGCAAGCAAACGGTCAAGCGGATTCGGTGGACGTTAGCCCTTGTTGGCACAGTGGTGTTGGTGACGGGTTTTGGACTGGTCACCAGCCGCGCTCCGCAGCTTTTTGCCCAACTTCCCGCTTCGCACTTACTGGCTGATGGGGTGACTTATATCGGTGAGGACACCTGCTTCACCTGTCACCGCGATATGAGTGACAGCGAACCACTGCAACCGATGACGATTGAAGGCGCACGCGAATCGGTAGCGCCTGTGTTGACGGTGGTGCAGGAAGAAGGTCGGCTTGTGGAAATGGGTGGCGCTACCACGCCGTATCTGGCGAACACCCTCGACCGCCACGAGCCGCAGCGGTATCTGATGCAGACTGGCGAAGGCTTTACCATTGTGCCGGGCGTGTGGAACCGCGCCATCGGAACGTGGGTGCAGCAAAACCCGGATGGCTGGCCGGGTGAATGCGCGGGCTGCCACTCTGAAGTGCTTGATCTGGGCGTGCGACAAACAATCCCTCTCATGCGTTGTGAAACCTGTCCGGTTTCGCCGTTACCTCGCTTGATTGCCGCGCTGAAACGCCCCTATAAAACTTTGGTGACGACGCTGGGTCTGTAACCCAGTAGATCTCCCTGACCCGCGTGGTCATGGTGGTGGGAGGGGAAGCTTCTCACCACCAATTTTCCCGAAGGGAGCGGGAAACTGTTCAGAAGGGAACGCCGTATGACACGCATGAAACTCTGGCTCTTGACTATCGCCGGGTGCGCGTTGGTTGTGGCGGGATTGTTGATGATGTCGACGCCTGCTGCTGCCCAAGAAGACCCCGGCAAGTACATCGGAACGAAACGGTGTACATCCTGCCATCGTTCCGTAGTGAACGCCCTCAAAGAATCGGTGCATACGCTGGCTCTGCAAGATGTGGAGAAGGACAAAGCACCCATTCTAGCCGACTTTACAGCAGGCGAAGACCTGCGTACTGTTCAGTTCCCCGGCGAAGACACCGCCCGGCCTTTCACGGCGGACGATGTTTCGTTTGTGATCGGGACGGGGCGGTATACACAGGCTTACGTCTACGAAGTCAAACGCAACGAATATCAGGTGCTTCCGGCACGCTGGAACACCGTCACCCGCCGCTGGGAAGAATACAAACTGGCTGAAGCATGGCCGATGCCGGCTTCGGATTTCAGCACCAACTGCGCGGGATGTCACGCGGTTGGCATTGACGCAGAAAGCGGCAAATGGGAAGACGACGGCGTGCAGTGCGAAGCCTGTCATGGGCCGGGCGAACGTCATGCCGATCTGGCTGGCGATGCCGGCAATAGCCCGGATGATGCGACCCTGCTGGCGGTACGTGGCGCGATCAACAACGCCACCGACCCGCAGACCTGCGGTCAATGTCACAGCCGGGGCGTGTTGACGGAGGGCGGCGTAGGCTTCCCCATCCACTATAAGCCGGGTGGCGACCTGCTTGGGAATGGCGCTTACACCCTGTTTGACCCGTCCAATACCGATTTCTGGTATGCCAGCGGGCAGGCCAGCCACGCCAATATGCAGTTCAACGAATGGTATTTCAGCGCCCATTCCAGTGCGCTTCAGAATTTCCGCGATAACGCGGGTGATGCGGCGAAAGATGAGTGCTTGAGCTGCCATAGTCAAGATTACCGCTTCGCCAATCAGCAGATCGCAGCGGTGCAGGCGGGTGAACGGGATGGCGCAGCGCCCGATCCGGTGACGGTTCAAACCGCACGCTTCGGTGTGACCTGCACCACCTGCCACGACCCCCACAGCGAAGCCGGTTTGCCGAACCTGCTGGTGGCGGAGATGTATGCAAGCTGCGTGGGCTGCCATAGCAACGCGGGTGTGCAATCCGGCATGGTTCACCATCCGGTGCAGGAAATGTACGAAGGGCAGACGGTGATCCCCGAAATCGCGGGCGTTCCCGGTAGCCACTTCGAGAACGACAACGGCCCGTCCTGCGCGACCTGCCATATTCCCGCCGCGCCTGTAGACGGAACCAGCCGCGCCAGCCATTCGATGACGCCGGTTCTGCCCGGTGCGCCCAGCGTCCCCGGTTTGAAGGACTCGTGTACCGAGTGCCACAAAGACCAGACGGATGCGGCGGGTATTCAGCGGTTGATTGACGACATTCAGGCCAGCGTCACCGAACGGATTACCTTAGCGCGGGCAGCGGTACAGCCGACCAGCCCTGCATGGGTTACGTCGGCGCTGGATTTTGTAGAGGGCGATGGCAGCCGGGGTATCCACAATTACACCTACGCCGACACGCTGTTGGACGCCGTAGAAGCGGAACTGGGCATCGTCCAGTCGGGCAGCTAGAGGAGCAAGCATGATGGTTAATATGCGACGGCGTTTGATGATCTTCTGCGCCGGAACCGGTCTTACACTCTTGATCGCTGGCCTGCTGCCCCTGATGGCGCTGGCTCAAGATACAGCGACACCTGAAGCGACTCCTGATGTCGCGCCTATCGCCGCGCTCGAAGGCACTCCGGTCTACGATACGGCGGCGGCACCGACCATTAAGCCAACGGGCAACAACAGCTATTGTGCGGTGTGCCACAACCAGCCGTTCCGGGCGGTCACGCTGAAGGATGGCAACATCCTGAACCTGTACGTGCCGCCGGAGAGCATCGCAGATTCTATTCATGGCACGAAGAACCCGCAGGGTGCGCTAGGCTGCGTGGACTGTCATGGCGATAGCGCTTTCCCGCACCGCACCGCGACGCCGGAAGACAAGCGCCAGTACACGTTGCGGGCGGTGGCGCTGTGCGTGGGCTGCCACACCAAAGAAGCGAACGATCTGCAATCGGGTATGCACGAACGGGCGATCATGGCGGGCAACACGGCAGCCGCTGTGTGTATTGACTGCCACAGCGCCCACGAGGTTCGTCCGGTTGCCCGTGAACCGGAACTGGTGGCTGGCATCTGCGGCAACTGCCACACCAGCACGCTAGTCGAATGGCAATCCAGCCCGCATGTGGATATTGGTCCGCTGGACTGCGCGACCTGCCATTCGCAGCACACGCAGACCATCCGTAACGGTCAAACGTCGGAGCAGTTGTGCGTGAATTGCCACAAAGAAATGCAGCCTAAATGGGTACATTCCAACCACATCAAAGAAGGTTCGGATGTCACCTGTACCAACTGCCACATGTACACCGACCAGCATCCTTCGCAGCTGGTGTCCCTGACTGGCCCTGCAGGTGAGCGCCCCACCGGACACAGTATGCTTCTGGACAGCGCCCCCTGCACCAACTGTCATGAGGAGCAGGAGTTGAGTGGGCAGTCGGTGGCAATTGTCGCCACGCCTGCTGATGCCAGCGCCCCCAGTGCGACGGCTACGCCGGTGCTGACTGAGCAGAATGATCTTGAAAAAGCGGTGGCGACTGATGCACAGCAGGCGGATTTCGTCCAACTGTTGCAAGGTCTGATCCTCGGTCTGGGCTTTGGAGCCACCTTTGCTGCGGTGTTCGTGGCTCGTGGTAATCGGCGGGTCTAACGCGGGTATCCCTGTCGCAGTCCTTTCAGCCCCTTCCATTCAGGGAGGGGTTAGCGAAGGAAATGAAGAAGGAATTGAGGAGAGCGCGTAATGAATAACAAACCGGGGATGAGCGACATCCAAGATGCTCTGACTCCGAAAGAGCCAGAGTCTGCCCCGGAGTCGCGTACTGAACTGCTGTCACGGCGAGAGTTTGTGACTTTGATGATTGGCGCGGGCGCTTCGATGGTGTTGGCCGCAACGCTTGCCGAGCCGTTGAATACGTTCGCTAAAGATATTTTGCAGAATCGCACCACCCATGCCGATGAAGGCGATGCCCGTCATCACTGGGGCATGGTGATTGACCTGAGCAAGTGCATCGGCTGTGATTACTGTGTGTTTGCCTGCCAAGCCACCAACGACACCGCCGATGAGATGCGCTGGAACATTCGCATTTCGGACGAAACGCCGTTGGGCGATACGTTCTTCGTCACCCGCCCGTGTTTGCACTGCAAGCACGCGCCCTGCGTACAGGTGTGCCCGGTGGGCGCGACCTATTCGCGGGCGGACGGGCTGGTGGTGATGGACTATGCCAAGTGCATCGGTTGCCGCTACTGTCAGACGGCCTGCCCTTACGGGGCGCGGCAGTTTAACTGGCGCGAACGCACCGATGTCAATACGCACACGCCGGACTTTGGCACGCCGGAAGTGCCGCGCCGTCCGCGTGGGGTGGTCGAAAAATGCACCTTCTGCATCCACCGCATTGACGCGGGGTTGGCGAACGGCTTGATGCCCGGTGTTGACCCGGAAGCCACGCCTGCTTGCGTCAACATCTGTCCGGTGACGGCGCGTCACTTCGGCAACCTGAATGACCCGACCAGCAGCGTCGCCAAGATCATCAGCGCCCAGCCCACGCTGCGCCTGCGCGAAGACTTAGGCACCGATCCGAGCGTGTACTATATTCCGCCGAAGGGGATTATCTAATGACTGCCAACACCCCTGCAATGACTCCGCACGAGTCGCATGATGCGCATGTTCCTGCTTATCCATTCAAGCCGCTGGGTTTTCGCGGCAGTGGTGTGTGGGTACGCTTCTGGTTCTTAGTGCTGTTCGCCATGCTGTGCGTGGGCGCAGTCAGCGGCCTGTATGTGCTGCAAAACGGCCTTAGCGTCACCAACCTGACCGACGAACTTCCGTGGGGATTGTGGATCACGGTTGACCTGTCCTCGATTGCGTTGGGCGCGGGCGCGTTCAGCCTGTCGGCAGCGGTGTACCTGATGGGGCTGAAGCAGTACGAGGCGATTGCCCGTGCTGCGGTGCTGGTCGGCCTGCTCGGTTACACTTCCGCGATGCTGGCGCTGTTTATTGACATTGGTCGCCCGGATCGGTTCTATCATCCGGTGCTGTACTGGAATGTTCACTCGGTGCTGTGGGAAATTACGATGTGCGTACTCTTATATTCGACGGTGCTTGTGACCGAACTGGTTCCAATCATCATCGAGAGTACCAAGCTGAATAATGTGGCGTTCTTGCGGAAACTCGCCCACACGTTGCACAGCTTCATGCCGTATGTGGCCTTCCTCGGCGTATGCCTGTCGCTGCTGCATCAGTCGTCACTGGGCGCGACTTACGGCATTCTGACCGCCCGCCCGATCTGGTACTCGCCCAGTGCGCCGGTGCTGTTCATTCTGTCGGCGGCGACGGCGGGCGCTTCGCTCACCATGCTGGCGACGCTGGTTTCCGGGCGATTGCTCAACCGCCAGATGGTTCCGAGCAAGGTGATGAACGGCGTGGCGCGGTTTATCGGCTATGCCTGCCTTGCGTATTTGTACCTGAAGATGTGGAGCTGGCTGGCGACGAACTATTACAGCCATGTTCCCGAACAGCAGTTGGGCGCGGAAATTCTGGCTGAGAACACGCCGTACAACTTCACCTTCTGGTTTGGCGAGGTGTTGTTCGGCGCGTTCGTTCCCATGATCCTGCTGTTGTGGCCGCGCACTCGCGCTAACCGCAACATCCTGATTCTGGCGTCGGTTATGATTATCGCGGGGCTGGTGATTAACCGCTGGAACATGACGCTTTCGGGCTTCGTGATCCCGATGGACTGGTCGCCGGGGGTGAAGGAAGTGCTGTCCGTGAATCGTTATCAGCCGGCACTGGTCGAGTGGGGCGTGTCGATTGGCATTGTGGGATACAGTTGGACGGCGTTCACGCTAGGCGTGCGCTACCTGAACATTTACCCCGATTGGCGTCCGCGCCGCAAAGGGGACGAAGCCGAGGTGTAACCCCTCAGCGCGGGCGGCCTGCCAGCAGGCGCATCGCCCGCCGCCAGCTATCACTCGCCGCCCCTACATCGCTAGGGGCGGTTTTGTTCATGTCGTAGGCACGCATGAA
>CAIPFY010000435.1 GCA_903864435.1 uncultured Chloroflexota bacterium
CAGCGGGCAGGATTATCAGGCGCTCCCCATCAGCCACTCCTCTGAACTGGCCTCAAACCTCGCCGCCGCCACCACCGTCATCGCGGTGGATGAAGTCCAATTCTTCGATGAAGGAATCGTCGCGGTGGTTCAAGAATTAGCCTACCGGGGAGTACGTGTCATTCTGGCAGGCTTAGATATGGATTTCAGGGGTGAACCCTTCGGCCCCATGCCCCGCTTGCTTGCTATTGCCGAAGAAGTCACAAAACTACACGCCATCTGCGTCATTTGCGGCGAAGATGCCTGTCGCACCCAACGCCTCGTCAACGGCAAACCTGCAAACTATAATGACCCCATCATTTTCGTTGGCGCACAAGAAGCCTATGAAGCTCGTTGCCGCGAACATCATGACGTACCGCGTTAAACCAATAAGCACACTTTACAATCTTATGATTTATAATTACATGCTATTCACAAAAATTGAATAGACATACTTAAAACAGTCATGGTAGACTAGACAATCAAGAGGTTGTGCTTTATTTCCTCTAAATGTCTGGAGGCGTGTTAATGACCCCCATCCGTGTGGTTTGCATCGAAGACGAACCCGAAATGATCGATTTGATGCGCCTTATACTCTCACGGGATGGGTTTGAAGTCATCGGTTCTCCGGGGGGGATGCAAGGTCTACAAATCATCGAGGACGTACAACCCCGCCTTGTCCTGCTTGACTTGATGATGCCCGATATGGATGGTTGGGAAGTCTACCAGCGCATGAAGGCCAACCCCGCCACCAGCCACATCCCGGTAATCGTGGTTACTGCCCGCGCTCAAAGCATAGATAAAGTCCTCGGGTTGCACATCGCTAAGGTGGATGATTACGTCACCAAGCCGTTTGGGCCAACCGAATTGCTGGAAAGTGTGCGCCGGGTCATCGCCGAAAACGCCTAAATTCACCCACCAATTCCATAAAACGTCATTTCTTCGGTTTCGCAAATCTTATATCCTCTGTATAATCTCTGTGCCTCGTCGCTCTGTCGCACATAGGTGGGATTGTCATGAGAAAACGGATTCTACTCTCGATCATTTGCTGCTTGTTCAGCCTCGTAATGGTGCTTGTCGCGGTTCCAGCGGCGGCACAGGGGCAGAATCTGCTTACGAACCCCGGATTTGAGCCTTCCTTTCAATCCCTCGATGGGGTACCGCCCCGGCAGGTGGCACAAGGTTGGTCGCCTTGGCACGTCACTGGTGGGGCTTCTGCTTCAGAAAACATCCAACCGGAGTATTATCCGGCCTCCGATACCACAAATGGCCTCGGAGTACCGCGCATCCGTTCCGGCAGCGATGCCCAACAGTACCAAACCTTTTTCGCCACCCATGACGGCGGACTTTTCCAGCGCGTAAACGGCGTTTCGGCAGGGGATGAATTGACCTTCAGCGCCTATATATACGTGTGGTCTAGCAGCTTCGATGACGTAAACAAAAGCGATCAGGATGGTGATGTGGTCGTTCAGGTCGGTATAGACCCAACCGGCGGAACCGATGGCACAAGCGGCGGTATCATCTGGTCGCAACCGACTATCCAGTACGATGCTTACAACCAGTACACAGTCACGACAACCGCACAGGGAAGTGCCATCACGGTGTTTATCCGTTCAACCGTGAGCATCCCCGTTAAAAACAACAACATCTACGTGGATGATGCCTCTCTCACAACCGGTGCAGTCGTAGTTGCAACGGCCACCAATACGCTGCCGCCGGAACCGAGCGCGACAAATACGGAACAGCCCTCGCCAACCCCGCAAACTGAAGCCTCTGCCACGCCAGTTCCGCCGAGCGCAACGCCAGAAGCGACAATTGCGGCGCCCGAATCCGCGAGCGCGACTCCCATCCCCGAACAGCCGACTGCAACCAACACCGAGTTGCCGCTTGCTTCCGCCACGCCCACGCAGGAATCCCTTCAAGCCAGCGCAACGCCGCTGCCGCCCACATTTACGAGTGTCCCCCCCACCCCGGAAGGTGGCTTCCAGAGCAATATCACCCATGTGGTTCAAACCGGTGATACAGTTGGAAATCTGGCAACCCTCTATGGAAGTACGGTTGATGCCATCATCAAGGCCAATGGCTTAGCGAGTAGCGCCTTCATCCGCGTGGGTCAAAGCCTGGTTATTCCAGTGCGGCAACCGCCGATCATGCCAGCCACCGCCACCCCCTCGCCGGTTGCGCCCATCACCACACCGCTGCCGCCGAATCCTTCTTCACAGACATTTGTGTATGTGGTGCAACCCGGCGATACCCTGTCGCGCATAGCCGTGCGCTTTAGCACCAATTCAGCCACCCTTTCCCAGTTGAACGGCATTGCCAACCCCAACCTGATCCGGTTAGGTCAGCGGTTGCTCATCCCGAATGGTCAGGTGTCAGGTGGCGATGTGACCGGAGCAAGTGCCACTACCCAACCTCCAGTCGCACAAAGTACCACCTATGTCGTCCGGGGCGGCGATACGCTCTATGGCATCGCCCTGCGCCTGAAGCGCACCGTTGCGCAGTTGATGCAGGCCAACAACCTGAACAATCCGAATTTCATTTTCGTTGGGCAAGTGTTGGTCATTCCATGAGTACAAAATGGCGTGTGCTGCGCAGCATTCGCAAACATGAAGTCATCTTAGCGCGTGTCCGCCTATGTGATACGTTCTGGACACGCTTCAGAGGGCTTCAACTTGTTCGCCATTTGCCGGAGGACGAAGGGCTGCTGTTTGTGACGGACTCGGAAAGTCGTTCCAACACCAGCATTCACATGCTCTTCATGTTCTTCAGTATTGGCGTCATTTGGCTAGATGCGCGGGGCAAGGTCGTAGATACTTGCCTCGCCAAACCTTGGCGACCTGTCTACGCGCCTAAAGCACCAGCGCAGTTCTTCGTGGAAGCCAATCCCATCATCCTCAATCGGGTTAAAATCGGGGATGTGCTGCGCTTTGACGAGGAATCTGCATGATCCAGCGTGGGTTACTACTGTTCTTCATGGTTGCCTTCCTACTTGTCTGGCCTTCGCAAGCTCAGGACAACACCGCCAATGTCACGATCCATGTCGTGCAGCGCGGCGAAACGCTATACCGGATTGCTCAGCAGTACGGTCTCACAGTCAGCGACCTTGCCGCGCTGAACGGCCTCCTTGACCCTAGCAATATAAAGGTCGGGCAACGCTTGCTGGTACCCATAGCAGGCAACCCCATCCCTGCACAACCACTGACGCATATCGTACAGGCTGGCGAAACCCTCCGCAGTATCGCGCAATTGTACAATCAAACCATCGAAGAACTCGCAGCACGAAATAACATCACCGATATAAATACCCTGTATATTGGGCAGGTTCTGGCACTGTCTAATGCCCAGTCCCCCGCCCCAAGCCCCACGCAACCACAGCCAACGCCTATCGCACAGGTGGCACAAGCACCCGCACCCGCATCCAGCGCCAATAGCATCCTTTATGTGGTTCAGAGAGGCGATACGCTTTTCCGCATAGCCACGCGCTATGGCGTCACCGTGAACACGCTTACGCAAGCCAACAGCATCAGCGACCCCACGCTCATCTATGCCGGTCAACAAATCATCATACCCGCTGGAGAAGCGCCACAGATCGCGCTGGATTTACCTGCCACGATCAGCCAGCTTGACGTAAGTCCAACCCTGCTGGTGGAAGGCAAATCCGCACGTATTCAATTCACATCTACCGTTCCAATGAACGTCGGCGGAACATTTCTGGACAAAACGCTGAACGTGGCTTCGGAAGAAAGCAATACCCGGCATACCATCTTTGTCGGTATACCCGTATTCACATCGGCGGGTATTTATCCAGTCACCCTCGTACTCACCGATGCCAATGGCGCACAAACTTCGCTCACCCTCAATCTACAGATTGTTGCGGGTGGCTACGGGCGCGAATCGCTGACCATCGGGGCAGATCAAGCTGATTTGCTGAACCCCAACGTGGAAGCAGCAGAGCAGGCTGTGCTTCAAAGCGTCATGGGGCGCTTCTCACCCACACGTTACTTCGATGGCCCAATGGGGCTTCCTGCTGCCGCCAGTATCACCTCCCCCTTTGGGCGAAACCGTTCCTATAATGGGGGCCCATTTGATCGCTTTCATTCGGGAACCGATTTTGCCGGCGCTCCCGGAACGCCCGTCCTTGCGGCAGCTTCAGGCGTTGTGGTGATGGTAGATCGGCTCAATATACGCGGCAACGCCACCATCATAGATCACGGATGGGGCATCTACACCGGCTACTGGCATCAGACTGAACAGTACGTCAGCGTAGGGGATATCGTCAGCACCGGACAGGTCATCGGCACCATCGGGTCTACTGGCCGCGTGACCGGACCGCATTTGCACTGGGAACTCTGGGTCAATGGCCTTCCCGTTGATCCAATGCAGTGGGTTCAACAGCCGTTCCCCTAATCTCTCCACAAAATCACAATCAAAAAGAGGGCACTCATGCCCTCTTTTTGATTTCAGATCAAGTGTACTGTCACCTATGCAGACGGCTTAAAAGCCTCATCTAGTGCTTCAAAGTTCGTGAACAGGAAATGATCGTGGTAGTAATGAATCCACAAGAACGAGAGGATCGCGGTGTAGTATGCCGTATCGAAATGCTTGTTGGAGTCAATGCCGGGGTATATCAGTTGTGTAGCCACATAAACCACCACAAACACAATCAACGACCCAACCAGCATCATCGTACTCAGCGCGAACAACCCCCATGAGTCTTTACGATTGCTAAAGCGCGAAACCAGCGGGGCGCTCTGCTTCAGATCGCCGTACTGCTGGCGAATCTTGATGATGTAGAACGTGATCGCTAGATACTGGAACGAGTGCCACATATTCGCACCCTGAAACGCGGTATCCAGATTGGGGAACGCAGCCAGCGGGAAGAACACAATCACCGACAGACCGATAAATATGGTCTTAGGCCAGTTCACAATGCCGGACTGAACTTCGCGGATCGTCTTAATAATCCACAGTGCAGCCGCAACAAAGAACACCGCAGCAGCGGCATAAAACAACCATGACTGCTGGAAAAATGCAGGGATAGACTGTGTGAGATCGTTCTGCCCTACCTTAAACGCTCCCGCAGCAATCTTGAATGCCGCCATCGGGAACAAGCAAGTCAGCACCACAGCGTAGTCCAGCCCACGAGCCATCGGGCTAACCGCGCTCTGACCATTCTTAACGATGGCATGTTCCTTGTGGTTATACAGCTCGACAATATACGTCACCTGATGCAAAACATGCAGCATCGCCCAGAAAAAGAAGATAGTCAGCAGCAGCGTCAAGTTCAGGAAAGCCAGCGCAATCACGATAACAGGAATAATCAACGACGACCGGATCAGCATCGGATAACGACGTTTGAAACCGCCATCCAAACCGGTTCGCAGCAGCGTAGACATCATGTGCGGGCCACCGACTGCAATAGCGACAAACCCGTTGACGACATTGCGGCTTACGTCCGATTCCAGACCGAATACATCCATACCGATAACGTAGAACACATAAGGCAACGGCACAACCAGCACGCTGAGAATAATGAAAATCATATCCCAGCGTTTGTTGCGCAGCCAAAAACTTGGCTTATCCTGCCCTAAAGCAGGCGCTTGTGATGAAATAGAAGAAACAGCAGTAGCGGCCATAACGACTCCCTCCAAACGTACTTAAACGAACACAACTCACAGGAAGATATCTTCACTGGATCGTTTATTTAGCTACGCTAAGCATTTTAGCCGAAATGAACCTTATTCGCTACAACCAATCTATCTTGTGGACAACGTAGATGCAGTCATTTGCACGCTTCGCGGTGGTCATCCCCCCGTCAAATAAAAAGGGGATCGCCTAAAGCGACCCCCTCCAGCGTAGGCGTCACGCCCTACGCAACAGTCAATCCATAGTCGTTTGCGCGTGCAGCGGGACAACCATCGGAATCGGAAACCCGTTGAAGGGGACGGCATACTCATTGGTATACGCGCCCGTGTCCAGAAACACCAGTCGGTCGCCGATGTGCGTCTCCGGCATTTCAAAGCCGCGTGCGATCACATCACAGCTATCGCAGCTGGGGCCTGCCAGCGTGTAATGAGCGATCTGGCGATCATCTGCGTTCGGATCGAGGTGACGAACGACCGGCGGAAAGCCTTCGTAAGTCTCCATCAACCCGTTGAACACGCCCGCATCCAGATACAACCACATTTCATCGCCCCGGCGTGCCTTGCCCACCACTGTCACCAGTAGACGACCAGACTCACCCACCAGACCACGACCCGGTTCCAGAATCAGGCGTGGGTTCGGGTGCGGAATAAAATCCCGCACAGACTGCATAACCGCACGACCAATCTCCTCAATCGTCGGAATGCTGGCATCATGATAGTGTCCGGCAGGAAAACCGCCACCAACGTCGAGAAAATGAAGGCCAAACCCCTGAGCGATGGCCTGTTCCCAGACCTCGCCGCAAGTACGAATGGCGTTCACCCAATTCTGGACTTTCAGACATTGGGAACCCACATGAAACGACAATCCGATCGGTTCCAGACCGAGATGACGTGCTTGCTGGAACAAATCGAGCGCATCAGCGCCGCTAACACCAAATTTGCCTGCGAGTGGCAGCACACTTCCGTGATTATCCACAGATAACCGGACATACACTCGGGAACCCGGAGCATACCGTGCCACTTTCTCGACCTCGAAAGTCGAGTCTACCACCATCGCGTATACGCCTGCGTCGGCCATACGCTGCAAGAAGACCGGATTCTTGATTGGATTGCTGCAAATGATCTGCTCGCCGCACGCTCCCACCTCTAGCGAACGTTCTAGTTCAGCCAGAGAAGCGATTTCCAATCCGCCGCCCTTATGAACAACCAGACGCATCACATCTGTGCTGGCATTTGCTTTCACCGCGTAGAAAATCTCGCTGCCGGGAAATTCACGCAGGAATGTGTCATAGGTACGATTGATTCGATTGAAGTCAAGAACAAGACTGGGAGTAGTGGTCAATGGGTCATGCAAAATAGCGTCCAAGCGGACTGTGTTCATCTGGATTTCTGTA
>CAIPFY010000436.1 GCA_903864435.1 uncultured Chloroflexota bacterium
CTGCGATGCTTCAGTCGGCGTCAGGGTCACGCTAGGCGTGATGGCGAAATCTGCATTTTCAGCATCGGAGGCATACGCACTGAACGGTTGATAACCCTTCCAACCATACAGGCTGCTGGTCTTGAGAATGACATCCATCCGATCGGCTGTCAAATAATACGCGCCAATCACTTCACTATTCTCGCTCAATTCGCCCTTTGCTGCACCAGCCACGAACGCCACCACGATCAAAGACGAGTCTGGATAGAACAGGCTCACAATCGCCTGATCGTCGTTCCCCGGCGTGCCAATCGCGTACTGCGGTTCGCCCCGCGCATCAATCACCTGCCGCAGCGTCATATCTGGCGCCAACTGGAGCAGAATCAAGCTCACCGTCTTGCCATCTTCCGAGTAAATCTGGCAGCAGGATTCCCCATCTATTGGCTTCCATTGAGCGCCCACCTGCGGGCCGTTATCCGTCGTCTGCACTTCCGGGTTCTCGAAATCCGTCGCATCTTCGAGGATAATCAGCGCATCGCTCCATGCTGTCTCGCCGGGGGTGATTCCGCGCCAACAAGGGGCGGCACACGGCGGCTCAGACGCGATCAGGCTGTCATCTTTCAGAAACTTCGGATTGCGCAGATTAGGAATGGGGACACATGCAGAGAGGAGAACTACCAGAGCCAGTAAGCCCGGTACAATAAGGCGTAACTTCATAGTAATTGCGCTTTCACTTTCAGGCAGTTCGTGAATATCAGGGATAGCTCAAAATTGAACTACCCCTGTATTGTACGCATTTCTGCGATCAATTCAACCGCAGAGTCAAGTTATAATCGCCCGCAGTCACCCCATAGCGACCCCCAAAATGCGTGGCAATGATAATATACCGACCATCGGCTGGCAAGGTGAACTCGCTAATGAGCGAATTGGTAGTGCCGCCGCCCACCGCATCATCGTTTTCAGCCACCTGAACCCCTGCCGTATCCAGCAAAAACAGAACAGGATCGAGGGTTCCGTTCAGGGCTTCCATCCCAATGCTCACTTTTTGTCCGGCGGTGCCATCAAACACGTACACATCGAACTTGCGGTTCAACCGGATGCTGCCACTCACCGTCTGATTGCTCGTCAGCACCGCCGCGCTCTCCAGCGCCACCGCATAATCAATCGCGCTCGAATCCGGGCGCTGTACCGTGCCGACAATGCCGCCCTCACCCGGCGTCAACGTCCCATCCACGCCGATGTTGTAACTCGCCACAAAACGCTCGGTCGGGCGAATGGTCTGCGTAGTCGCCAGAATCACCTGTCCATTGGCAACTACGTTCAGCGTGAAAGCCACCGGACGGGTATCGTTGCAAGCATTCTGATACTGCACTTCGATTTCGTATGGGCCAGCACCGGGCAACCGTCCTTCCGGCCAGTAGATGTAGGAAACCGGGCTGCCATCCGAAACTTGGCAATTCACATTCCCGTTCGCAGCCAGCGTCCCGCCGCTGGTGATCTGAGGACGGTCATCAAAAACCGCTTCGCCAGCCGGATCACGCACCAGAAGTTGCAAATCGGCAGCCGTACCCCATTGCACACTGACTTCCACCGAACCGTTCGGCAAGTCAGGGAACTCTGGAACGGTTGAACCTGCACTCGCAGTCGTTGTAATCGGCGTTCCAGAAAGGGTGAGCGTGAAATCGCCCTGCGTCCCGCCCAACGCCTGCCCGTAACGGGTGGCAACCACCGTATATGCGCCGCCCGCAATCAAACGCAAGTTGTTGATGGTCGAGTCGGTGTTCCCCTGCGCCGCATCGTCATTACTCCCGACGATGTTGCCATTGGCATCCAGCACCAGCAGCAGCGTGTCCAGACTGCCGTTCTGTGCCGCCATAGACAGGTTCACGACCTGATTAGGCTGTGCGCTGAAGGTAAACAACCGGTACGGTTGGCTGCTCATCACCGAACTCTGAATCGTCTCATCCAGCGCCATCGCCTGCGCATCGCTCAGGGTAATGCCTACCGCTGTGGGCGGGTCTACCTTAACCCCACTCACGCCCGCCACCACTGTGCCATCGGCATTCACGATAAAACTGGCGATAAACACCTGATTGGGCAGCAGCGCCCCTTCAAAAAGCGGCAGCGCCGTACCGTCCACCGTCACACTCAGGGTCAGCGGCACCGAATCGGAAGTTGAACACGCCGAAATAGGCTGATAGTAAACCAGCATTTCATAGCTGCCGGTGGGGATCACACCCGCCGACCAACTGGCATCTTCAGATGGCGCATCCGTCACCAACCGGGAACAATCGCTATTGGTATTCGTGCCAAAGCGCCCACCGCTGGCCGCAGTAGGGGTGCTAAAGAACAAACTGCCGCCCACCGGATCACGAACTTCCAAATCCAGATTCGCGCCCGAACTCCAGCCCAGTTTCACCTGCAAACCGGTCGCAGTCAGCAGTTCCCCCGGCACTTGGAAGCTCGCTTCGACCACCGGAACAGGCGTGGCTGCAATCGCAGCACTCACCGTCAACGTCAGTTCAAAATTCAGCGAACTTTCGGGAACGCCATTCGTTGGCAGTACCGTTACATAGTACGTCCCTGCCGCCGCCGCACGGAAAGTCACACTCCCGCTGCCGGCGTCCTGCGCCACAGTCACGCCCGCCACATCAGTGACGAGTAGCCCCACGACTGCATCTCCGGCGCTCGCTGTCAGGGTGATCTGGTCACCAGCTTGCGCACTCAGGGTATACACCTGCGCCAGCGCCTCAGAGCCGAGGTTGCCACTGACAGCAGTATCCGGCGCTAAAATACGATTGGTCGTTGTGTCCTGCGCTCCAATCGGCGTAGCGGTCAACGCTACACTGAGAACGATCAACGCCAAAAGCGCGAAATATCGAACCTTCATGGGGGATTATCCTCCCTCGCAATATCACAATACAACTTTCTCAGTGTAGCGTAACATAAGCCGAGGCGCTATTGCCGGAGATGACGATTTCCCTGCGCTACGGGGTCGGGGTAGCTGTCGGGTCGGCTGGCTGCGGGGACAATTCGACAAAGCTGGTCATGCCCTCCAGCACATCAACAATCTTTGAAACCCGCAGGCCATCTATATTCACGATCACTTCATAACGACCAACCGGAATATCGCCAAACACAAAATTCTCCTGCCATTCAGGATCAGAATTGACATCCGATCCGTTATCCAGCAGCACATACGTGGTCGCAGATTGTATGACCAGCCCGGTTCGGTAGTTGCGCACTGTCACGGTTTCATCTTGCAGCAGATCGCCACTCACGCCGGTGAGCAGTCCGGCAATCACCCCATGCCCGACATACGGCACCATCCACAGCAACGGGTTATACGTCGCGCCATAGCGATTCTCGCCCAGACGAACTTCAAAATGCACATGCGGGCCGCTCACCCGTCCGGTATTCCCCACCAGCCCGATAGGATCGCCACCGTTCACCAGTTGCCCCGCGTTCACCAGAATACCGGAAAGGTGCGCATATAACGTGAACAACGGCTGTCCCATATAGCCGAAATCATGCTGAATGACGATCACATTGCCGTAGCTGGCCGAATCCTGAAAGCCCTGCCCCGCCCAGATCACCACGCCGGAACCGGCAGCACGCACCGTCTGCCCGATGGGATTCGGCATATCAATGCCATGATGCACGCGCCAAGGGTTATCCTGCTGCGGGCCATCCGAGCCGAACAGATACGAAAACAGGGCAAAATTGGTCGCGTTGGAATCCACAGGGCGTAAGAACCAGTAGTGATCCCGTCCCAACGGGTCGCGGTTGATCGGCGGCATCAGCGGCGGCGGTTGCCACTCCGCAGGCGGTCGGGTCACGGCTTGCTCGGTCACAGATGCAGCCGTCGAAACAGCCTGTTCGGGTGCAGGAGGCGGGCGGGTGGCCGTGACAATCGCGTTCAGCGTGGGCTGTAAATCGCTGCTCACCTCGGCTGGCGCGATGGGAAGCAGGTTGGTATCTGCGCCAACAGCTGCCAGCGTAGGCGGCGCGAAAGAGGCTGTAGGAATGGCAACCGTTGGCAACGGGGTGCTGTTGCTGCCGAATCCCTCGCGCAGAACCGTTTGCCACGACTGCGGATTTTCGGTGGGGACTGCCTGCGCGGGAATAATCGTCCGCACAGACTCGGACGAACGCGCATTCAGCCACACAAACGCGCCAAACAAGCCAGCGGCTGCCAGCACCAGCAAAAATGCAGGAACCCCTTCACGC
>CAIPFY010000437.1 GCA_903864435.1 uncultured Chloroflexota bacterium
GTCAGATGGGATGCCATGCCTAATTCAGTCAAAAACTATATTCGTGTAGGCGAAGAAAGTGGTATTTCTCAACGTACTTTGATTGCGACAAGGCAACCTTGGTACAAAATGGAGGTTCGAGAAGTACCCAAATTTCTTTTCGCATATCTTGGACGGCGCAATGCTCGGTTCATCAAGAATGATGCGGGAATCGTTCCCCTGACCGGGTTTTTATGTATATATCCCCGGTCAAATGACGCAGAATACATTGAGAAATTATGGGCTGTTTTACAACATCCCGAAACATTGGCGAATCTACATCGAGTAGGCAAATCGTATGGTTCAGGCGCAATTAAAGTAGAACCGCGTTCGCTTGAGCGATTGCCTATTAGTTCGCGTGTGGTTGAGGAAATCGGCATTCAATCTGCAATGACTTTCAACCTACGTCTTTTCAACTAACCAAACACTTCCCCCTACGACTCACCCCTCCAGCAGGGCGTAGGCGTTGGCGGCGTAGTCCTTCGCGTTGCCCTGTGGCTTGAGCAGAACCACATCTTCTGCCAGCGCCTGCATCTTGCCGCTGGTGATGCGTTCTTTCAGCTTCAGCACGTCGCGGTCGGTCGGGTCAAGCGGAATCGCGTCGTTGATGAGCATATCCGCCAGTTCCAGATGCTTCCTGCTCTCAGTCAGCAGCCGCGCCAAGTCCACAATGTTGCTGATGATGTTGTCGCGGTCATTGGCGAGATAGGCCAGATGCAGAGCCTGCCGGTAGCGGGTAACGGCCTGACCGAGCTGGTTAGCCTGTACGCTGGCATACCCTAGATTACCCAGTTCCAGCGCCTCCACCTCGCGGTCTTTTACCTCGCGGGCGATATACAGCGCGGACGTGTGGAACTTGATCGCTTCTTCCCATCGCCCCTGTTCGCCGGAAGCCGTTCCTAGCGCCCCCAGCACGCGGCCTTCGTAGTCACGCTTGCTCTGCCCCTTGAACAGTGACAGCGCCTGTTCCCATGTGTCCGCTGCCACTTCCGGTTGGTTGGTATCAAGCTGCGCGTAACCCAGTTTGTACAGCACCAGCGCCTCGTTCTGGCGGTCATCGGTGGTGCGGGCAATTTCCAGCGCCTTGCTATAGGCGCGGGCTGCTTCGTCGCTTTCGCCCAACTGCTGACGGGCATCTGCCAGCGTGACCAGCAGTTGAAGCTGAGTCTCGCGGTCATTCAGTTCGTCCGCCAGCGCGATTCCGCGTGTGGCATGTAGCACCGCCGCGCTGGAATTCTCGGTTTTCACCATCAGCGCCGACAGAATATCCAGTGTATCCAGCATGGCGGTCTTTTGACCGAGCGTTTCGTAAGCCGTCAGCGCCTCGTCATAGCTGCTGATGGCTTCCACTTCCATCTGGTTTCGCGCCTGATATTCCCCCAATTGCTTGAGCAAGGCGACTTGCTGCACCAGATCGTTCGATTGTTTGGCAGCCCGCAGCGCGTTATGCAGGCGGGTTTGTTCATCCACCGGAACGGCGGGAACCGGAATACCAGCGGCGGTATCGCTCTGGTCATCGTCCGGCAGCACATCGTCCTCGGTTTCGTCGTCTTCGGCCTCCAGATCAAGCAGTGAGGGCGACGCCGCCAGACCGCGCACTGTGTCGCCATCTTCCAGCGTGTCGCTCAGGTCGTCATCCTCGTCCTCATCCCCGTCAAAATCCACTACCAGATCGTCATCCTCGTTGTCCTCGTCATCGTCAGTTTCGGCGATAAAGGCATCTTCCGGCGCGGGCATAACCGGCGGGGCGGGTGGGGCAGGATAGGCCGGGAACGGGGTGGTGAAACTGGACGACAGTTCGCGCAGTTTGAGCAGGTCATATACATAGCCGCGACTGTGGGTGAAATCGCCAGCCTGCATCAAACCCACTACGATTTGGTTGACCAGATCGCGCTCACCCTGATCGGCGCTCCATTTGGCTGCCGCGAGGATGATTTCCATCTCCTCCGCCAGCCGATCTTGCGCGACAGGCGTATTGGTACTGTATTTCTTCACGAAGGTCAGCACTGCGTCGCGGGTTTTATTCTGGAGCATATCCAGCCGTCCCTGCGAACGCAACCATGTGGTCATGAAGGTTTGCGTAATCTCGTGCAGGCGGTATACGGGCGATCCGGCACGGGTGAAACGCTCCACCAGATTGTTCTGCGCCAGCAAATTCATCACTTGCTCGATGGTGGGCTGCGGCGCGTTCGCCATCGTGGATAGCATCTCCGCCGAAACCGCCACGCCGAAGGTCGCGCCCATCAGCAGCAGCACGCCTTGCAGCGCGTTGTTCAGCCCTTTGAAGGCAATCGTCAGCGCCAGCAGCGGCGGTGTCGCCCCGGCGCTGCTAGGGATTTTCTCGAACGCCGTCAGGTAATCCTGCGGCAGTTGTTTGCTCACACGCAACGTGCCACCCGCCACCGCGAGGGCGAACGGGGTGTAATCGAGGATGCTGGTCAGCTCGTCCAGTTCGCTGTCCATCCCTTCGGCGGGCAGGCCGGCTTCGTGTCGCAGCATGAGCATGGCGGGCTTGGCATCCAGTTTGGTCACTTCCACCGGCGTCCACGGCCCTTCGAGGCGCTCTTTGGAGATCATCAGCGCGGGCAGTCCGGCGGCGCAGCGCGTCACAAAATCAGCGGTCGCGGCGCTCTGCTTGCCGTCCAGCACCAGCAGCGGCTTGCCCGCCGTGAGCGCGCTGGCTGCACCCGCCACCATCCCCAGCGGGTTCTGTGCGGTCTTGATTTCCGGCACATCGTAGGCACGTCCCACGCGGGCAATCAGCTGTTCCAGCGTGGGGTCGTTCACATTCAGCCACACTGCGCCGCCCGGTAGTTCGGTATAGGCGCTGGCAAGCGTGGCCGCTACTGCCGTCTTGCCCATGCCGGATGCGCCGTACAATAACACGGCTTTATTGCTTTTAAGGTGGCCGTAAACCTGTGCCAGTAAGCTCTCGCGGCCAGCAATTTTTCCGGGGAGAGCAACCGGCAGCGCACTCGCCTGATGCACGGGCGCTTCGTGAGAGGGATTTTCCGCCATAAGATCACGCCTTATTGGTCTGTTGTTCGCTCAACGCTTCAAAAACAGTATAGACGGGAACGTGGATGTTGCCAAATGGTGTATGTCCTGTGGTGGTATTTGCACGGGTTGCGGGTTGAAGCTGGAAGGGACTTTGGCGCAAAATGGTGTCTTTCATCAACGAGTACGACCAAGTGATGCAAAAAGGATGAATCATGCCGATCATTCGTACTATGTCCCAACGATGGGTACTCGCTGCGCTGACGGCTGTTCTGCTGCTGGCGTCCATCACGCGCATCCTACACATCAACGAACAGGCTTTGTGGATTGACGAAGGCGCGACCTACTTCATTCTGCATCAGCCCGATCTGGTGCAGGCATTGGCACAGCATGACCATCACCCCCCCGGTTACTACCTGCTGCTGAAGGGCTGGTTGGCGGTGACGGGCGAAACGGCGCTTTCCATGCGCATGTTCTCGGCGCTGCTCAGTATCCTCAGCGTGGCCGCCATCGTGCCGCTGACGCGGGCGATCCATCGGGGTGACGGGCGGTTCAGCGCGGCGGGCGTGCCGATCATGGCGGCGCTCCTGCTGGCACTTTCCGACCCTGAAGTGGTGCTGGCACAGGATGCACGCATGTATGCGCTGCGCACCTTCCTGACCATCCTCAGCGTGTACGCCTACATTCGCTGGACGCAGCAGCCCACCTCCCGCCGCGCCCTGCTCTGGATCGCTGTGTCCGCCGGCCTGCTGCATGTGCAGTATCAGGGTTTGTTCATCGTGGCGGCGCAAGGGTTACACGCACTGCTGTTCCTGCGCGGCGCGGTGCGGGTGCGGGCGGTGGCTTGTCTGGCGCTCATCGGTGCGCTGTTCACGCCATGGTTCATCGCGGTTGCGTGGCAGCAGCGCGACAATGACCCCGGCATCTGGGCCGCGCTGCCCTCCAACTGGAATACCGTGCGCGAACTGCTGCAAAAGTTCCTGTCCGGTCAGTGGGCGCTGCTGGGCGGCTTGCTGCTGGCGGGGATGGCGGCATGGGGGCCGCGTGTGCGCTGGCGTCCGTTCGGTTGGACGTTCTTCCTGCTGGTCTGGATCGCGCTGACCCTGAGTATCTCGTTCATCCTGAATCTGTGGTTTCCGGTGCTGGCGCCGCACCGCATTCTGCTCATTTCACCCGCGCTCGCCATCCTCATCGCTCGCGGGTTGGCGAATGTGCCGTTCGGGACACGCGGGTTTCTGGTCGGCATCATCCTCGTTTACGGGATCACGACTGTAGATGACTATTATCCCAAAGAACCCTGGGACGATATGGCGGCGACTATGGCGCGTTACGCGGAACCGGGCGAACTGGCGCTGCTGGAAGTGTATCGTGGCGATAACCCGCTGACGTTCTACCTCGACCACCTGATGCCCGCTGGCACCGAAATCGAGTCCCTGCGTCAGTGGCGCGAATTTACGCCCGAACAGTATCCGGCGGGCATTGTGGACATTCTCTCGAAAGCCGATACGGTGTGGTTGGCACACTGGAGTCCCGATCAATCGTCGTTCGCCTTTCTGGAACAGACCGGTCACGTTCGCACCGCGCTCATGACCACCGACCACTGGGGGAACGCGCTCAACGTCTACCGCTTTGACCGCCTGCCGGAGGGAGAACCGCTGGCACAGTGGTCGAACGGCATGAAACTGCTACAGGCGAAGGTTTACGCCAGCAATTTGCATGTGGATTTGTGGTGGCAGACGGACGCGCCGCTGGATCAGGATTACACCGTCAGCGCCTTCTTGCTGAATGCCAGCGGGCAGTTGGTGGCGCAGCACGACTCGTACCCGCTCGAGAACGGTCGCCCCACAACGGGTTGGGCGGCAGGGGAGGTGGTGTTCGATTCGCACACGCTCCAGCCTACCGACCTGCCCGCCGGAACGTACACGGTCGCGGTGCAAATCTACACATGGGCGGATGGCGTGCGCTACCCGCTGCTCAACGGGGATCAGTGGGCGATTGTGGGCGAACTCACGCGCTGATCGAGGGAATCAAAAGCGCCCCCGTTGCAGGGGGCGCTATCGGTACTTAGAACCTATTCTTCCGAAGGAGGGGGGACAGGCAGATTTTCGACGGACGTATCTTTCCACTTCGCGCCTTCGTCCATCAACAAACGCGGAATGCCATCCCGAATCGGGTATTTGTAGCCGGAGTCGGCGCAGACCAACCAGCAACCTTTCACCAGTTCCAACTGTCCGGGATCACTCCCCTTGCTCTTGTCATGAACCGCCACCGGGCAGCGTAAGAGTTTTAGCATATCGGGATCAATCGGTCTGCTTTCAGCCATTGCGAATCCTCGCTTCTGTTCGTCCAACATGAGGTTAAGTATAGAGCGCACCCCGATAGGCGTCAATGCGCCACCCGCGATAGGGGTGCATTCGGATTTGGGGGCGGGGCATAGTCCACGTCCCCTGTTGATTTCCCACTGCGCTGAAACGCTCCCCGCTAGGCAAAACACCGGCACGGATAGACTCACGAATGAGATGCGATCAGCCGGTAGAACGAATGCCGATGGTTTGAGTGGGTGAACGTCTAAGCGTTAGCACTCGAATTTCATTCTAACCGTTCAGAATAGTGGTAAAACCCTGAGCAGATTGTATTTCAACTTTTTCAAATAAATTGTTGTGCGATTTGCATAAGCACTTTGCGTTAGCATTACACTACAGTTTTTAAAACGTTTTTTTATGGTTTGTTTTAAGGAAAATATTCACTTTGAAACCCGAAAAATTTACCTCTTTTTATTGCTCTATCTAAGTTAGTCTTAAAAAAAATGACTTTCCACAATCTTAAATGGTTGAAAAAGGTTGTGCCATGCCTGACGGTAGGTTTATGGAATAGGCAGCAGTTCGTTTGCTAAGTGAGGAGTACCATGTTCCGTCATTTCATTCTAAAACCAAGCCTGCTTACCCTACTGTGCCTGCTGCTGGCGTGGGGCGCTGTCCCTGTCCGCGCCGCCACGATCACAGTGACGAACGAAAGCCAGTTGAGCAACGCGATCAGCAGCGCAATCAGCGGTGACACGATTAACATCACCCGATCATTTACGCTCACCAGCAACCTGCCGAACATCACCGTTGATTTGACGATCAACGGCAACGGCGTGACCCTTCGCGGCGGCACCGACATTCGCATCTTCACAGTGGATGGCGTCACAAACCCTGTGAGCGTGACGATCAACAACCTCAAGATGATCGGCGGCAATTGTGGCGGCGCGTGCCCGATTAATAGCAGCAGCGGCGGCGGCCTCTACAACGACAGCGGGACAGTGACGATCAGCAACAGCACCTTCTCGAATAATTCGGTCAGCGATGCCGGCGGCGGCCTCTACAACAACAACGGGACGTTGACGATTAATGACAGCACGTTCTCCGGCAATTCGGCTGATTATGCTGCTGGCGGTTTCTACAACAGTGCGGGTTGGGTGACGATCAACAACAGCACCTTCTCTGGCAATCATGCGGATTACGGCGGTGGCATCTACAACGGTGGGACGCTGACGATCAATAACAGCATTATGTCGGGCAACACAGCAACCACCAGCGGCGGCGGCATCTCCAGCACATGGGATATAACGATCACCAACAGTACCCTGTCTGGCAATTCGGCTCCCAACGGCGGCGGTGTAGACAACAACGGCACCACACTGACGATCAACTACAGCACCGTGTCTGGCAACAGTGCCACCACTGGCAACGGCGGCGGCATCTACAACTACACCAGCGGAACCGTGATTCTTACCAACAGCACCTTCTCTGGCAATTCGGCTCCCAGTGGCGGCGGTCTCGCCAATTTAGATGGGACGGTGATGCTTACCCATAGCACCTTCTCTAGCAACACGGCGACCACCAGCGGCGGCGGCATCTACAACGATAGCAGCGGAACGGTGACGCTCAACAACAGCCTGCTTGGCAAAGGGGCGCAGGGCGCGAATTGTGACGGAACAGGGACGATCAACGGCAACGGCGCGGCCTACAATCTGGTGGATGACAGTACGTGCGGCGCGAATGTGACGCAAGTACCCTCGCTCGGTATTGGCACACTGGGCGCGAACGGCGGCCCCACGCAGACGATCCCGCTGCTGGCCGGTAGTCCAGCGATTGACGCGGCGCTGGCGGCAGACTGCTCCGCCGCCGACCAGCGCGGTACAGCGCGGCCTATCGGCGCGGATTGCGACATCGGCGCGTTTGAGGGCATCCTGTTACCGCCTCAGAATAGTGTTGTGCCGACATCCGCCCCAGCTCCGGCGCTGTGCAGCCAGACGGGATTCACACCCTCGACACAAGTGGCGGTGTCGCTGCCCAACGGCGGCAGCGGCATGAACCAGTGTTATTCGCTGCTCACCGACCCCGCGCAGGTCGGCGTGACGCAGCCCTTCACGCTGGCGGTGGAAGTTTACAGCTTCGACGCATCCGGCTCGGTCACGTTTGGCGCTCCGGTGCAGGTGTGCTTGCAGGGCGCGGGGACGCTGCTGTACCGCGACGCATCCGGTCAGCCGCGTGTCACCGTCAGCCTGCCGTCGTTCACGAAGGACGGCCTCACCTGCGGCATCA
>CAIPFY010000438.1 GCA_903864435.1 uncultured Chloroflexota bacterium
CGGCAACACTTCCAGCGTGCTACCGGGCAAGCGCCGCACCAGATCGTCCAGCGCCGCGCTCACCCCGGCGGTCAGGCCGGTGACGCGCATCCACACATGCTGGCTGCCGTTCGGGAATAGATCGCTCACGGTATAGGGGAGCGCGGTGTTCAGATCATGCAAAGCGGCGGCCAGCGGCTGCTGACCGGCCTGCTGGAGCATGAGCAGGAACAGCTTTTGCGCCATCCGTCCCCGGAACTGCCGCTGCACCGGGAACAGAGTTTGGGGGCGCAGGATGAACACTGCCGAACACAGATCGCTAGGGGACATCGCGCACCTCTCAGCCCTGTGGGGCGTTCGGCGTATCTTTGGGCTGACCGACGCCGTTGCAAATGGCTACCCACATTTTCAGCGCGTCCGCCGCCAACTGCTCCCGTTCGGCAGTCGGAGGCCGCCGCTGTGCCTGTCGCACCAGCAGCAGGTGGTACAGGTCATCCTGCTGCGAAACGGACAGTTGATCTACGAGTGCCACCAGTTCTTCATACGACAAAGAGGTCATAGCGAAAGTCTTTACTAGAAGAAACCCTATTGCGCTTACTCTACCGAATTCAGGGCGAACTTGCGACAGTGGGTTGCCAAGCGCAGATCACTTCCTTGCTACGACTTGTTTCACCGACACTTCTAAACTGCGTTCCTATCCCATCCCCTCGGTAGTTATCTCGCGCTGGCTTGCCAGCACACAAAAAGTTCCCATCCGGCAATATCCTTCGCGTGGAATGTGTACGCTGGTTATAATCACCGCATACTTTTCAGCAAAGGACTCGCCCTATGAACTGGCGCACACTCCCCAAAGTTGAGCTTCACCTGCATGTGGATACGTCGCTCAGTTATGCCGGTGTGTCCGAACTGGATGCGTCCGTGACGGCAGCGGACTACCAGCGCGACTTTGCGGGGCCTGCCCACTGCGACGACCTGGCCGATTTCCTGTCGCATGTGCCGCCCATTTTGAACCTGCTCCAGACCGAGCGCGGCTTACAGGTCATGATTGAGGATATGTTCCGCCAGCTTGCCACCGATGGCGTGGTCTATGCCGAACTGCGCTTCGCCCCGTTCCAGCACTTACGCGGTGGCCTAGCACCCCGTGACGTGGTGCGGATCGTCGAAGCGGCGACGCAGCGTGCCGTTGCGGACAGCGGCATCGAGTCGCGGTTGATCCTGTGTTCACTGCGCCACTTTGACCCCGATCAGAGTATGCAAACCGTCGAATTGGTCAACGAATTCAAGGGGAGCACCGTCGTCGGCTATGATCTGGCGGGCGACGAGGCGGGCTTCCCGCTGGAACGCCACCTAGAGTCGTTCCGTTACGCACAGGCGCATCATATCTCGATCACCTCCCACGCGGGCGAGGCCTGCGGCGCATCCAGCGTGTGGGAAACGCTCGACGCGCTTCACCCGCCGCGCATTGGTCACGGTGTCCGCGCCATCGAAGACCCGGCGTTAATCCAGCGCCTCAAGCACGATCACATCCATCTGGAAATGTGCCCCACCTGCAACGTGCAGTTGAATGTATTCCCCTCCTATGCCGCCCACCCGATCAATCAACTCTATCGTGAAGGGCTGTCACTGGGCATCAGCACGGACAACCGCACGCTCACGCCCATCACCATGACGGGCGAATACGAACGACTCGCCACCACCTTCGGCTGGACGAACCGCGAGTTTTTGCAGTGTGCGCTCTACGCGCTCGACGCGGCCTTCCTGCCCGACACGCTCAAAACCCGCCTGCGCGAACGGATCATCGCAGGGCATTAGTAGGGCAGGTCAGGGGGCGGTGGATGCACGTCCCCATATACTCCATTCGTCCCCATAGCGCCCCCATCCCATCCTTCTCGGTGATTATCGTTCGTGTTGCATGATTCCCGGATGGGATGAGGCGTAGGCAGTAACAAGTTGGCTCAGTGGGAAAAAGATGATTTTTTGTGAGCTACATTGC
>CAIPFY010000439.1 GCA_903864435.1 uncultured Chloroflexota bacterium
ATTTCACGTACACGCGGTAATCCCACGCGGGCAGCGTCAGGGTTGTCTCGCCGCTAAAGGTCACGCTTTGCTGGCTGAAGAACTCGGTATATATGCCGTGATACAACGACTCGCGCAGGGTAAACGTCTGCACTTGCGCCGAGAAGTTGATAACCACGAACACCTTATCCGTCTCGTTGCGCCGCACGAAGCTCAGCACCTGCGTTCCGGCGCTGTTCGGCACGCGGATCATCCGTGCGCCCCAACGGGCATTCCACAGGGCGCGGTTGCCCTTCTTCAGCGCCAGCAGGCGGGTATAGAACGCGCTGTAGCGGTTGTCCTGCCACACAATCGGGTCTTTCTCGAAGAAGGCCAAGCGCCGCGTGTTGCCGGCCTCCTGCCCGTTGTAGATCAACGGCATCCCTTCGCCCACCACCGACAGCACAATCGCCGCGTCCAAGCTGTCCCCGAACAGTTCGTACTCCGTGCCGTCCCATGCGTTCTTGTCGTGGTTGGTGACGAAGTTCATCCGCATGATGTCGAAAGGATAGGCTTTCTCGTTCCATGAGTAGTACACGTACAGGCTGTTCACATCGGCGCTGCCTCTGGCGATGCTCACCAGCGCGTCATGCCAGCTCCATGCGTAGGTCATATCGAAAGCCGCCACATGCAGGTCGCGGCTCTCCCACTCCGCCAGCATGAACACCGGCTTGATCGCGTCCAGTTCGGCACGGACGGTGTTCCAGAAGTCCGTTGGCACGAATCCCGCCACATCGCAGCGGTAGCCATCCACATCGGCCTCGCGCACCCAGTATTTCAACGCTTCGGTCATATACTGGCGCACTTCCGGCTTGTCGTAGTCCAGATCAATCACATCCTCCCAGTCCCACCACGGCGTAGGCCGGAAGTCGCCTTTCCAGTCGCGCACGTACCAGTCGGGGTGTTCGGTAACGAGGACGTTATCCCATGCGGTATGGTTCGCCACCCAGTCCAGAATCACGGTGAACCCCTGCGCGTGGGCGGCCTTCACGAAGTCCTTCAGGTCGTCCAGCGTCCCGAACTCGTGGTTCACGCTGTAGTAGTCCTTCACCGCGTAGGGGCTGCCGAGCGTCCCCTTGCGGTTCTTCTGCCCGATCTCGTGAATCGGCATCAGCCACAAAATATCCACGCCGAGCGCCTTCAGACGCGGCAAATGCTGCTGCGCGGCGTTGAATGTGCCTTCGGGGGTGAACTGGCGGGCGTTGATCTGGTAAATGCTGGCGTTCTTCGACCAGTCGGGATGCTGAAAACGAACCGGCGGCTCCGGTTGGTAGCGGCTCAAATCGGGCATCGGGCAACCCCTTCTCCATTAGAAAGATGATCGGCAATCGCCATTATAAGGATAGACGGGCATTCGTCACGACCCCGCTTTGAGTACAATGAAAACAACCTATCCGGCTATCGTCTGGAGCGCCCCTCATGTCCTCCTCGATTCGCATCACCCGCGCCCGCTTGCACAACCTCAAAAACATCTCGCTAGACATCCCCAAAGGGCAGTTGGTCGCCTTCACGGGCATTTCGGGGTCGGGCAAATCCACGCTCGGCTTCGACATCCTGCTCAAAGAAGGCATCCGGCAGTACATGGAATCGCTGGGGATGATTACCTTCGGCCTGTCCAAGCCGCCCGTCGACTCCATCAGCGGCCTTGCGCCCTCGGTCAGCATTGACCAGTATTTGACCAACCACAGCCCGCGCTCCACTGTGGGTACATCTACCGAAATCTATACCTATCTGCGCGTGCTGTTCGCCCGTCTGGGGCATCGTCCCTGTCCAGTTTGCGGCGCGGACGTGCCGCCGAACCTGCAAGTTGTCGGCGAGGTCATAGAGGAAAGCGGCGACGATGCGGATACCGTCCGTTGCCCCGCCTGTGCTGCCCCGCTGCCCGCGCTCATCATGGCGGCCTTCTCGTTCAACAAACCCGATGGCGCATGCCCGACCTGCACCGGATTGGGGACAGTTCACCGCGCCAACCTGTCGCGCCTCGTCAATGCCGACCTCAGCCTAGCCGACGGCGCGGTTCACGACTGGAACGCCCCTTACCTGCGCCACAACCTCGGCATCCTGCAAGCGGCGGCGGCGCACTACGGCTTCCCCTTCGATCCGAGGCTGCCCGTCAAAGCGTACCCGCCCACGCTACACGACTTGCTGTTCTTCGGTGTCGAAAGCCCACAGTTCCGGCAACACTTCCCGAACACCGAACCACCCACCACTGTGACACGCGGACGCTTTGAAGGAATCGCCAGCACCTTGCTGCGCCGCTATGCCGAACACATCGAAGATGCCGACTACCGCCAGAAAATGGATGAGTTTTTAGAGACGCAGGTCTGCCCGGACTGTGCCGGCACGCGCCTGCGCCCCGAAAGCCGCGCCGTGACTGTGTGCGGACGCACCATCACCTCCCTCGCCGCCCTGCCACTGAACGAGTTAGCCGCGTGGCTGGACGATCTGCCCGCCGCGCTGCATGACGACGAGAGCGACCTCGCCCGCCCGATACTGGACGATCTGCATGAGCGCGTCCGGCGCGTGCTGGAGATGGGCGTGAGCTACCTGACGCTGGAGCGCCCCGCCACCTCGCTCTCGACGGGCGAGGCGCGGCGGCTGCGGATGGCCTCGCTGCTCGGCTCCAGCCTGAGCGGGGTGCTGTACGTGTTCGATGAGCCGACCATCGGCCTGCACGACCGCGACACGCATCAACTGGTCAGCTTCCTACGCCGCCTGCGCGATCTGGGTAACACGGTGCTGGTCATCGAACATGATCTCGACTTGATTCAAGCCGCCGACTATGTGGTAGATTTCGGCCCCGGCGCGGGCAAGCAGGGCGGGCAGATCGTCGCCACCGGAACGCCTGCCGAAATCGCGCAGATGGCGGGGACGCTGACCGGTGCGTACCTCGGCGGACGCATGACCATCCCCGTGCCACACCCGCGCCGCGCCCCCAACGAACGGGCGCTGACCATTCACAACGCACGGGCGAACAACCTGCGCGGCCTCACCATCCGCCTGCCGTTAGGTCTGCTGGTGGCGGTCACAGGCGTATCGGGATCGGGCAAATCGTCGCTGGTGTTCGATATTCTGGACGCAGCAGGCCGCCAGCACTTCTACCACGCAGATGCGGCGGTGGGCGCACACGACTCGATTGAGGGATGGGAACACCTCGACAAGCTCATCACCATCAATCAGGAGCAAATCGGGCGCATTCCGCGCTCCAACGCCGCCACCTACTCGGACGTGTTCACCGCCATCCGCGAAACCTTCGCCGCCACGCCGGACGCCAAGCAGCGCCAGATGACGGCGCGGCATTTCTCGTTCAATGTGCCGGGTGGCCGCTGCGAACGCTGCGAAGGAACCGGCCTGCTGACGGTACACATGCACTTCCTACCGGATGTGGATGTCGTCTGCCCCGCCTGTCGGGGACGACGCTTCAAACCGGACACGCTGGCTGTCACCTATCGCGGTCACGACATCGCGCAGGTGCTTGACCTGACCATCGAGGAGGCGCTGGCGCTGTTTGCCGATGTCCCCGCCGCTGCATCGCGCTTGCAGGTCATGGTGGATGTGGGCTTGGGCTACTTGCAACTCGGTCAGCCCGCCACCACCCTATCCGGCGGCGAGGCGCAGCGCGTCAAACTCTCGAAAGAGTTAGGGCGGCGCACCGCTGGTCGCACGCTCTATCTGCTGGACGAACCCACGACCGGGCTGCATCCGGCGGATACGGCGCGGTTGCTGGCACTGTTGCAACGGCTGGTGGAGGCCGGAAACACGGTCATCGTGGTGGAACACAACCTCGACCTCATCAAGTGTGCCGACTGGGTGATTGATCTGGGGCCGGAAGGCGGCAGCGGCGGGGGCAACCTGATCGCGGAAGGCACGCCGGAGCAAGTGGCCACCGTCCCCGCGTCGTACACCGGAGTCAGCCTACAGCGCGTGCTGTCGCGCAGATAAACCGTTGTACTTTGACTCGCGGCCTTCTATAATAGAACACTTGTCTGAATTACGACCTATCTTCTGCTCGCCATTAATCGAGGTGTTTCTCCGATGACACAGGATAAGATCGTCGTTCGCGGCGCCCGTGAACACAATCTCAAGAACATTGATGTCGAGATTCCCCGTAACAAACTGGTAGTCATCACCGGCCTTTCAGGGTCGGGCAAATCGTCGCTGGCCTTCGACACCATCTTTGCCGAAGGGCAGCGCCGCTACGTCGAAAGCCTGAGCGCCTACGCCCGTCAATTCCTCGGTCAGATGGAAAAGCCGGATGTAGACCAGATCGAAGGCCTGAGTCCGGCGGTTTCGATTGACCAGAAAGGCGTCAGCCACAACCCGCGTTCTACTGTCGGCACCGTCACCGAAATTTACGACTACATGCGCCTGCTGTATGCCCGCGTGGGCATCCCGCACTGTCCGGTGTGCGGTTCCACAGTGGAAGCACAGAGCGCCCAGCAAATCGTAGACGCGCTGCAAACCCTGCCGGACGGCACCCGCGTGCAAGTCCTCGCGCCGATCATCAAGGGGCGCAAAGGCACGCACGAGAAGGTGTTCGAGGACATGCGTAAAGGCGGTTTCGCCCGCACCCGTGTGGATGGCGAGGTGAAAGACCTGAGCGAAGACATCGCGCTGGATCGCTACGTCATCCACCGCATCGAAGCCGTGATTGACCGCCTGATTGTGCGCCACTTTGACGACCCCGAAGCGGACGAAGCCCGCAGCGCCATCAGCCGCCTGACCGAAGCGGTGGAAACTGCGCTGGAGATCGGCGAAGGCGTGGTCATCATCAACAACCTCAGCACCACGCCGCCGCAGGATATTCTGTACAGTGAGCTACTGGCCTGCGTGAACGGTCACGGCAGCATTCCAGAAATCGAGCCGCGCACCTTCAGCTTCAACACGCCCACCGGCGCTTGCCCGGATTGTCAGGGGTTAGGCTTCAAGCTGGAGTTTGACCCGGATTTGATCGTCCCCAACCCCGATTTGAGCCTGAATCAAGGCGTGATTGCCGCGCCCGGTTGGAACTTTGAGGATTCGAGTTCTTGGGGCTACGGCGTGATGCACGGGCTGGCGGAAGTGTTCGGTTTCAGCATGGACATGCCCTGGAAACAACTCAAAGCGGAGCATCAGCGGTTGGTGCTGCACGGCACAGACGGGCGCAAAGTGCGGATGCGCTACGCGAATGCACGCGGCGATTACCGCGAGTATAGCGCCGCGTTTGAAGGGGTGATGACCAGTCTGGCGCGGCGCTACCGCGAAACCAGTTCCGACATGATGCGCGAAGCCTACGAGCAACTTATGTCCAAAGTGCCGTGCCAAACCTGCGTGGGCAAGCGCCTGCGTCCAGAAGCGTTGGCGGTAACAGTGGCGGACAAATCCATCTACGATGTCACGCTGCTGCCGGTATCCGAACTGGTCGAATGGGTGGACTCGCTGCGCGGGCGCAACGGGCGCGAAGCCTTGCTCCTCCCCCGCGATCAGGAAATCGCCTATCAAATTCTGAAGGAAATCGAAGCGCGGGTCGGCTTCCTGAACGATGTCGGCCTGAACTACCTGACGCTGGCGCGTTCTGCCGGCTCACTCAGCGGCGGCGAAGCACAGCGTATCCGCCTCGCCACGCAGATTGGCAGTCGGCTAACGGGCGTGCTGTACGTGCTGGACGAACCTTCCATCGGCCTGCATCAGCGCGATAACGACAAGCTCATCCGCACCCTGATGGGAATGCGCGACCTCGGTAATACGCTGCTGGTGGTGGAGCATGACGAGGAAACCATGCGGCGAGCCGACTGGCTGATTGACCTCGGCCCCGGCGCAGGCGAGTATGGCGGGCGCATAGTGGCGGAAGGCACGCCCGAAGAAGTGATGCTGATCGAGGAAAGCCTGACCGGAGCGTATCTGTCGGGACGGCTGCGAATTGATGTGCCGACCAGCCGCCGCCCCGGAAACGGCAAGTTCCTGCGGGTGCGCGGCGCCCGCGAAAACAACCTGAAGAACATCAGCGTCGAGATTCCGCTGGGTAAACTGGTGTGCATCACCGGAGTCAGCGGCAGCGGCAAAAGCTCGCTGATGCTTGACATCCTGTATAACCGGCTGGCGCAGGTCATCAACGGCAGCAAAGAGCGCCCCGGCGCACACGATGGCATTGATGGCATTGACCAGATAGACAAGATCATCAACATTGACCAGAGTCCCATCGGGCGCACGCCTCGCAGCAACCCCGGCACGTATACCAAGATGTTCGACGCGATTCGCAGCCTGTTCGCGGAACTTCAGGAGAGCAAGATTCGCGGCTACACCACCGGACGCTTCAGCTTCAACGTGAAGGGCGGGCGCTGCGAAAACTGCGAAGGACAGGGGCAACTCAAGATCGAGATGCAGTTCTTGCCGGATATTTACGTGATGTGCGATGTCTGTCACGGGTCGCGCTACAACCGCGAAACGCTGCAAGTGAAGTACAAGGGCAAGAGCATCGCGGAAGTGCTGGATATGACCGTGACTGAAGGGCTGGAGTTCTTCGCCAACATTCCGGTCATCTTCAACAAACTGCAAACGCTGGACGCGGTGGGACTCGGCTACATCCGCATCGGGCAACCGGCCACCACCCTCAGCGGCGGCGAGGCGCAGCGCATCAAACTCAGCCGCGAACTCTCGAAACGCGCCACTGGACAAACGCTGTACATCCTCGATGAGCCTTCGACAGGGCTACACGCCGATGATGTGAAGCGCCTGATCCATGTGTTGCAACAATTGGTGGATAACGGCAATACCGTGCTGGTGATCGAGCATAATCTCGACATCATCAAAGTATCCGACTGGCTGATTGATCTGGGGCCGGAAGGCGGCGACAAAGGCGGGCAAATCATCGCCATCGGCACGCCGGAACAGGTGGCAACCATCGAAAGTAGCTACACGGGCGAGTACCTTCGCACGTATCTCATGCCCGCCCCGCATCACCCGCATTCGTGATCGGGCGAAGAATCTCCCGTCCCCCGTGCCCTTTCCCCATACTATGGAGAAAGGGGAGAAATACACACACTGGAACCCTCTTTTTCCCCTCAGCCCCCTGCATGGGGTAGGGGTGGGGATTCTAAGCTACAAATCCTTCTTCTCCGGCTCGCTGGCTGCATACAACGACACCAGCGAGTCGGTCATTAGCGCCGACACGTAGCGCACCGTCGAAATCGCTTTCCCGTAGTTGATGTGCGTCGGCCCTAACACGCCCACCGCACCGCTGGCCTGCCCCGGTATCCCGTAGCGGC
>CAIPFY010000440.1 GCA_903864435.1 uncultured Chloroflexota bacterium
GCCGATGTCATGGGCAAGCTGAAGAATGAGGTGGTGACTCCCATCCCCGCCAACACAGCGGCCTATGACGCGCTCTTTGCCGACTACAAGACGCTGTACGACACCTTCGGGCGCGGCGCGAACGATGTGATGAAGCGCCTGAAGATCATGCGCCGCCAGATTCGCGGCGAAGGGTAACTCTCACCTCACCCCTCAATCCCCTGTCCATTGCAATGGAGAGGGGAAGCGAAGCGCAGCGGGGTGAGGACAAATACGGTTCACAACAGGAAAAAGGATAGGCAAGATGCTCCTGATGAAGCTGCGCGAAGAAGTGTGTGCGCTGCACGCCGAACTGCCCAAGAACAATCTGGTGGCGTGGACGAGTGGCAATATCAGCGGACGCGACCCGGAAACCAATCTGGTCGTGATTAAGCCCAGCGGGATTAAGTTTGACGATTTGCGGCCTGAAAATATGGTGGTGGTGGACATCAACGGCAAGATCGTGGAAGGCGACTACAAAGCCTCCTCGGACACCGCTTCCCACTGCTATATCTACCGCCAGCGCCCGGATGTGTACGGCGTGGTGCATACCCACTCGCGCTACGCCACCGCGTTCGCTGTGCTGGGGCGCGAAATCCCCTGCGTGACGACGGCGATGGGCGACGAATTCGGCGGCCCCATCCCCTGCGGCGGCTTCGCGCTCATCGGCGGCGAGGAGATCGGTGCGCTGGTGGTGGAGACGCTAAAGGACTCGCACAGCCCGTCCTGCATCTTGCAAAATCATGGCGTATTCGCCCTCGGCAAAAACGCGGAACACGCGGTCAAAGCCGCCGTGATGACCGAGGATAACGCCGCCATCGTGTGGCTGGCGCAACAGTTGGGTACGCCCATCCCCATCGCGCAGACCGACATTGATAAGCTGCACTATCGCTATACCCATGTTTACGGTCAATGACGTTCGCCACAACCGGACGCGCATTGAGTAGAATTGAACTTTTGAATACCCAAGAGTAAAAGGATACACATTATGGTCAGCACTCAAGCACAGCCGATTAGCGGTTCGTTCGTCACCACCCGTCCGGTTACGCTGGGCGTGATCGTGGGCAATCGCGGTTTCTTCCCGCATCACCTCGCCGGCAGCGGGCGTGAAATCATCCTCGATGTGCTGGCGAAGGCCGGCATCCGCGCCATCATCCCGGATGCGTCGCTCACCAACGTGGGCGCGATTGAATCGCTGGCTGAGTCGCGTTTGTGTGCGGACGTGTTCCGTCAGCACCGCGACGAGATTGACGGCATTCTGGTCACGCTGCCCAACTTCGGTGACGAACGCGCCATCGCCAACACCCTGCGCTTCGCCGACTTGAACGTGCCGGTACTCATCCACGCCTTCCCGGATGACGCGACCAAGATGGATTTGAAGTTCCGCCGCGATAGCTTCTGCGGCAAGATGAGCGCCTGCAACAACCTGCGCCAGTACGGGATCGCCTACAGCATCACCAGCCAGCACACGATGGATCCCACCGGCGAGGCGTTCATGGCTGATCTGAAGGCTTTCGCCGGTGTGTGCCGCGTGGTGCGCGGGATGCGTACCGCCCGTTTGGGTATGCTGGGCGCTCGCCCCGAAGCCTTCAAGACGGTGCGCTTCAGCGAAAAACTGCTGGATAAGTCTGGCATCAGCGTGGAAACGCTCGACCTGTCGGAAGTGTACGGGCGCATCGAACGCCTACAGGATGCTGACCCGGCGGTGGTCGCCAAGCTGTCCGAGATTCGCGGCTATGCCCGCACCAAGGATGTCCCGGAAGAACCGCTGATGCGCATGGCGAAATTCGGCGTGGTGCTGGATGGCTGGATGACCGCTAACCAGTTGGATGCCACCGCTATTCAGTGCTGGACTTCGATGGAAGAATATTTCGGCGTTGTCCCCTGCACGCTGATGAGCATGAGCAGTAACAAGCTCAACCCGTCGGCCTGCGAAACCGACATCGTGGGCGCGCTGGCGATGCTGACGCTGCAACTGGCCTCTGGTCGCCCCTCGGCGCTGGTGGACTGGAACAACAACTATGCCGATGACCCGGATAAGTGTGTGGTATTCCACTGCTCCAACCTGCCCAAAGATGTGTTCGTGGATGATATTCCGGTCATGAACTATCAGGAGATCATCTCGCAGACTGTCGGCGTGAACAACACCTACGGCACAATCTATGGTCGCGTGAAGCGCAACCCGTTCACCTACCTGCGTATCTCGACGGATGATTTCGCCGGCAAGATCACCGCCTACACGGGCGAAGGCGAATTCACCGACGATCCGCTGGACACGTTCGGCGGCTACGGCGTGGCGCAGGTGTCGCGTATGCAAGACCTGCTGGCGTACATCTGCGAGAATGGGTACGAACACCACGTCACCATCAACCAGACCCGCGTCGCCAATGTGGTGAACGAAGCCTTCAACAAGTATCTGGGCTGGTCAACCTACTGGCATAAGTAGCTCTGTGATGCTTCGCGCCCCCGCCCGTTCGCTGCTGCCAGCGGATAGGGCGGGGGCGTTTTTATACCTATATAGTCCTGCATACAAAGAATAAAAACGGGTGCATTCGGATTGGGGGGCAACCCCCAGCCCCCTTTCAAGTGCCGGTTTTTAAGATTCAAGCGTGTTTATGGCCTGCCATGTCCGCCGTAAAACCAAGCGGACTGTCCCTACGAATGCGTGCATTTTCCCCTTGTATCTTGAGAAGACCGTACAATAACGGTGAGGGGAAGGAGGAGGGGAGGTTCTTGAATACCTGCCTAAAACTCCCAGTGCCGGGGGAATCAAAACTCCGCAGCGGGGGGCTGCGGAGTGAGGTGTAAACCGTTAGCGGCGGGCGCGGGACTGCTGCCGCACCTGTTCGAGGTTGAGGATTTCAGCCACCTCGTACTCGGTGACAACCGCCCCGGCGCGGGGACGCAACCGCACGATGGCGGGGAAGTGCCCCAAGCGCCCGTGTAGCTCCGCCAGCAGCACCGCCGCGATGAAGTTGAGCGAGGGCAGCACCACCAGCCATGCGCCGCCTTGCCATTCTTCGGCAGAAATGTCCAGCCCTTGTATCAGGTCAACGACCTGTGTGGCGAAATCGGCTTCCAGATCAAACTGCACGCGCACGTTCCGCACCTGCGCGGGAGCCTGCCCGACTCGCTCTGTGACCTGCTGCACCTGCGCGTCCGTGAGTGGGTGTGAGAAGTTTAGGAGGATCATGAGGGGTTAGCTAGCCTCTCAAATATTTCTGATTCAACTGGTCAGCCGCCCACGTCAACTGATCCTCTCCAGTTGCATCTGTGAGGATTTCAAAACGAGCAGCAAAATTATTGGAATCCTGATACGAGCCGATCAATTTACCTTCACGAACATAGAAACCCACAC
>CAIPFY010000441.1 GCA_903864435.1 uncultured Chloroflexota bacterium
CCATCTTTCAACCACCTTTGCGGAGGCGTTGGCCGCAAATAAACCCACCGTGCTATTTTGCAATCCCCAGACAAACAAGTTAAGGCCAGAGGCACAGCCATACTTCGATTTACTCAGAGGCTGCGGGATTCTCTGCGATACTCCAGAGGCTGCCGCCTCGATAGTGGCTTCTGTTTATGACGATGTAGAAACATGGTGGGGTACCCCGGAGCGCCAAGCGGCGGTGCGCTTGTTTTGTGCACGATTCGCACGGACATCTCCGGATGCTATTAGCTTGTGGAGTAATGAGCTCTTAAGGATGGTCTGAAAAACCCGCATTCAAATTTGCTAGCGGGTCGTTAGATTTCAAATAGTGAGATATCCAAGAAGTCCCCGGCGATTTCGACACTTTTTCGCCTGTTTCAGGCGGTTTTAGTCCGCCGTCGGGATACCACGCCTTTCATTTGAGACTGCCTGCTGATCCAAGCAAGACAAGATATTCATCCACAACTAATGAATTAATCATCTTTGAATCAAATTGTGACAGTGCTCGCTGCCTAGCTGCTGTACCCATCTCCTCCCTCAACTGCATGTCATTGAGTAAAGTCGTAAAGGATTTCACTAGCTCACTGACACTTTTCGGACTAACCAACAATCCAGTTTTCCCATCATCAATGGCATCGACTAATCCATAAATTTTTGTACCGACTGTCGGCACGCCCATCGCGGCCGCTTCAATTACGACCGTACCAAAGCCCTCCCGATAACTTGGGAGACACAGTATATCCGCTATGGCCAGGTATTCTTCGGGGCATTCTGTATAGCCGACGATATGCGTGTCGGGAAGTCGCTTAAGCTCGATTGGCGAGATTTCGCCTGAAACGCCGCTCTCTGCATCAAATCGCCCGACGAAAACCAGATGTGCAGTACTCCCAATCGCTTTAATCTCTAAAAATGCCTGCATTAGCTCACGTACACCTTTGTCGACAGTGATGCGCCCAATGAACAACAATACTGGAGCTTCCGTCGATATTCCTAGAGATTTCCTCAAGGTCGCACATTGAACTTCTCCAAATCGATGGCGATCAAAGCGTTGCGCATTTACGCCTGCGAGTGACCCAGCGCCAATCACGAATAGCTGACTTTTTTTTACAATACCCTGGGAGATTAGATATTCTCTTTGACTCGGACTGTCGGTGTAACAACGCGTATTCAGTGTGCCAATTAATTTGTCGCTAGCGCGTGCCAACCATCGTTTAAGACCATGCATCGTCACCCAAGGTTGACCTGTAAAGGTATGTAAGCGAACGGGGACTCTTGCAACAAACGCAGCGAGCGCAGTCAGCAATCCAGCTTTTGGCGTAGTTGAATGCGCGATTTGAATACGCTCACGCCGAAATAATCGATAGAGGTTGATCAGCGCGTGTAAGTCCCGGCGAGGCGCAATGGAACGAGGAATATCCATGCGCACGCAGCACACTCCCTCCATCCCTTCCATCAATGCCATCTCGGGCTCGTCGCTGGCGACTACCGTCACGTGCGCACCCTGTATGCCCATCACTGCAATCTGCTGTTTGAGTTGTGCCACGACAAAGAAAGGGACCGTCGATATTCGGGCGATACGGATGCCAGAAAGGGCCTTTGTCATGTTCCTCTCAATCATGCACTTGCACGCCGTTGCCAGGTGCCCACCAGTTCCTTAAGACCGTCCTCCATGGATACCACATGTCGGTAGCCCAACTCATGCTCAATTCTCGTGATGGAATAGATTGCGTGCCCGGTCAGCGCATCGACCCGTGAACCAGTCAACGGAAAACCCGGGATACCACCCAGCAGTTTCACTGACAGCCTGACCAACCATTCCGGCAATCTGAAATGCGAGGGCGATCTGCCTAGCGATTCTGCGATCGCTGCGACGAAGGTTTCGAGCGTGCAGTGATCTGAAAGATTGAACAGACGACCGTTTGCTTCTGGTTTTGTGCCACACAGCATCAGCGCTTGCACCACGTTATCAACATGAATATAGTTTGCCGATGCGCCGGGTGTGCCGACAAAGAAGAAACGTCCACGCCGGATCATGTTGATCAGACCGAAAAGGGATTGATTGCTCATCTCAGCGCCATAGACATTCGATGGCCGCAAAGTCGCGTGCTCGAATGCACCACCATGTGACGCGGCACGAACCATCTCATCCGACAGCACTTTCGTTGCCTCGTAGGTTCCAATCGGATGAGGCTCAGTTTGCTCGTTCACAATGCCCTCGCGCCGCCGACCATATGCGCCCACGCTGCTGAGCTGGACCCAGCGCCCGATGCGACCGCTTGCGGCTTCGATCAGATGTTGAGTCCCCGTCACATGTACCGCATGCATGCGAGATTCATCACGGATCTCACCAGCGCAGTGGTACATGACATCCGCCCCCCCCGTGAACGATCGCATTGCATCTGATGTCGAAAGATCACCAGAAAATAGCTTCGCACCGGGTTGGACGTCCTTCCGTCGCGAAAGCACTCGCACCTCGTGCCCCTGCGCCAGATGGCGCACCACCAATTTCCGTCCGATGAATCCGGTGCCGCCTGTGATTGCAACGATCATCTTGATGCTAAGCGATAAAAAAGATATTTCAGAAACTGGAACCCGATATTGGGCCAAACCAAATACGGCGGAATATCCAATTTGCTTGCGACGCTTCTAACCGTCCGTATCGCGCGCAAGGTCTCTGCTGTCCGATTCCCCGCCACATTGGTCGGATGTACGCGATATCGGATGAGCGAGGCTTCGACACCCATCAGACGATGCCGCACTGCAATCCTGAGCCACATCTCATAGTCCTCGCGCAAAGATGCATCTTCAGTCAGCATGCCCAACTCTTCAAAGACGTCGCGTCGAATGAGTACGCTGGAATTGGGAAAGAAATTGCCGCGCAATAACTGGAAGAAGTGGTTGGCGCGTACTTCGCGACGATTCATCCGGGCAGCAAGTGTCTTGTCGCCCATGAATGATTCAGCTTGGGCATAACACAGTGCGACATCCGCATGCTGCTCAAGAAGCTTAACCTGCTGCTTCAGCTTGTCTGCCAGCCAAAGATCGTCGTCATCGCAGAACGCAACATATTTTCCTAGTGCCTGCTGGATACCGAAGTTTCTGTTGACCGCAATGACACCATGGTTCGCGTTTCGGAAATAACGCACGCGTGGATCGTCGATTCCGGTCACATATTCGCCCGTTCCGTCTTCGGACATGTTATCGACAATGATCAACTCGAAGTCAGTAAATGACTGCACCAGAATCGAATCCAGCGTCTCTGCCAGCAACTTTGCCCGCTTGTACGTAGTGACAATGACGGAAACGCAAGGCGGCTTGCCTTGCATGGCAGACGCTTCGTCCATCAGTGCTCCCCGAACGCCTGTCGGCACAGGCTGAGCGTGGCATCGATTTCATCTTCGAAGCGACTCTGCAAGGAGAAGCCTGTCGTTTTCAGCTTGGCGATACTGTAGTCCAAGACCAACGATTGCTCTCCTGGCCGCGGTTCGACGCGTTCGATGGGCGGCGCAAAACCAAGGACGACCTGACAGCGGGCCGCAACTAGTTGTGTCATTTCATAGATGCTGCGCGAACATTCTCCACCAAGATTGAACAAGCCGTCTCCACAGTCTGCTTTGGGTATTGCCACGAAGTGCGCCACACAACGCGCCGCGTCTTGCAGGGTTATGAAATCGCGCTGTTGCAAACCGTTCGAGCGCAGTACCAATTTGCCGGTGGACACCGCCTGGCGGCACAAGTCATTGACCAGTAAAGTCCATCGATTGACCTCTGCTGCTATTGGCGCACCGAATCCGTTCGACAGGCGCAATACGATGCCTTCGATTTTTCCCTGATCGCGGGCGGCGAGCACGAAGTCTTCAGCGACTTTGTGCGTGATTGCGTAGGGATGGATGGGGCGGGGAACCGTCTGCTCCGAGATGGCGCATACCAAGGGTGCACCGTACACATGCGCGGTCGATAAATAGATAAAGCGTCGAACGCCCGCAGCCTGAGCAGCCTGCAATAAGCGCAATGTACCCATGCCATTCACATCCAACGCCGCGCACGCATCCTGTGCGCAGTCGATCTCATTCAGCGCAGCCAGATGGATCAACGTATCAATGTCCGCGCAGATATCGCCTCCATTCTGGGCAACATCCCACTGCACAATCTCACCGCTGCCCAGCCAGGATGGTTTGGACGCACAGCCGCGGCGCGAGGTCAACCGCAAACTCAAACTCGAGTCGTCGGCCAGATGCAGTGCTATGCGCGCCCCCACATAGCCCAGACCGCCGGTAATGAGAACGCGCTTAGTCATCAACGATGCTTGATTTCCCAGTTGTAGGGAATAGACGAATCAAACGGATCAAGGCGATCAATCTCATCCGCGCGGTGGGTGATAGTGGTGCAATTGGCGACGATCGCCATCTCACTGCCGATTCCTTTGAAACCATTCCAGACCATGGGCGGAACTGTTACTAAGCAGTAGTTGTCCGGCCCCATGAAGATCTCTTGCAACTCGCCGCGGCTAGGGCTATTGGGGCGGTCATCGTAAAGCACAAACTTGATGTTTCCGTGCGGCACTGCATAGTTGAGCTCCATCTCTTTGTGGATGTGCCACCCTTTGATCGCACCGGGATGCACACAGGAGAAATATATCTCACCAAATCCGGCAAACCCTTCCGCATCGTTACGCAGCATGTGCATGATCTTGCCACGCTCGTCCAATATCTGTTTAAGTGGAGTAACTCTTACGCCTTCGATCATTTACGACTCCATGTAATCCGAGATTTGCTTGCTGGATATCTCTAGCGCATTTTGCCCCTGATGGATGCCGCGATACCATGCTACGGTTTCACCAACGGCGCGCGCCATCTCCCACTTGGGTTGCCATCGCAGAAACTGGTGTGCCTTGTCGCAATTCAGGTGCAATAGGTTCGCCTCATGCGGCGCATTATGCTGTGGCGCGATCTCGACACTACCGCTTCCCCAATCGGCAATAATCATCTCCGCCAAATCCTGCACGGTGCGTATCGATTGTGCATTCGGGCCGAAATTCCAAGCCCCAGAAAAACGTTTTGGCTCTTCCAGAAGTTTTGCCGCAACCAGAAGATAGCCGGACAAGGGTTCCAGCACATGTTGCCAGGGACGCGTCGAATTGGGATTGCGCAGGAAGATTTCCTTGCCGTTGCGCAACGCTCGGATGGCGTCCGGCACGATGCGGTCTGCGGCCCCGTCGCCGCCACCAATGACATTGCCAGCACGCACCGTGGCAGCACCGAAACCAGGGCGCGTCTGAAAAAACGAATCCTGATATGAAGAGAACACCAATTCGGCAGCGGCTTTCGACGCGCTGTAGGGATCGTGCCCTCCCAACTCATCATTCTCGCGATAGCCCCATATCCATTCTTTGTTGCGATAGCACTTGTCCGACGTTACATAAACCATCGCCTTCAGTGAATCGCATTCGCGAACAGCTTCCAGAATATTCACTGAACCCGCGACATTCGTGTCAAAGGTCAACTTAGGCTCAGCATAGGAAAACCGCACCAGAGGCTGCGCAGCCAAGTGGAACGCGATCTCTGGCTGGAATCTGTCAAACGTCAGCTTGACTGCTGCAATATCTCGGATGTCACCCGTGACATGCTCAATCAAGCTATCCAGGCCCAGCAAATTGAAGTGGTCGTCGTCATTCTCTGGGGGGAGTGCATAACCACAGACCTGCGCACCCAGCTGATGCAACCATAGACATAACCATGAACCCTTGAAACCCGTGTCCCCCGTCACTAAAACGCGCTTGCCACGTAAGATTGCCAGCGATTGCCCACTCACCATTTGATCCATGGGGCCCCACCTCTTGCAACCAGTCCATTCAAATACAAATAGTCGCGATAAGTATCCATCGGCTGCCAGAAACCATCATGTTCGTGCATCATCATCTGGCCGTCAGCCACCAGATTACGCATCGGCTCCTGTTCGAATACCAAGTCTTCCCGCTCATCCAGGTAATCGAATATCCTTCTGCTGCACACAAAAAATCCGCCAGAGATGCGGCCCCCGGTGGCCTGCGGTTTCTCGTTGAATTCAGTAACGCAGCCATCCGGTGAGATCATCAGCTCGCCGAACCGGCCAGGAGGACGCACTCCGGTGACCGTTAGCACCCGTCCATGCGCGATGTGGAAATCGATCAGCTTGGCGATATCGATATCCCCTACACCATCGCCATAGGTGAGCATGAAATACTCGTCGTTGCCGACGTATTTGCGGATCTTTCGTACGCGAGCACCGGTCATCGCCTCTTGCCCGGTATCGGCCAGCGTCACGCGCCAGTCCAACTCTTCATGCTCGGTGTGATACTCGATACCTTTTGCTGCACCCAATTGCAATGAGAAATCTCGTGTGTGAGCCTCATAGTTCAGGAAAAAATCCTTGATGACTTGGCCTTTGTGCCCCAGACACAGGACGAAATCCATATGCCCTGCGCTGGCGTAGTATTTCATGATGTGCCACAGGATAGGCAAATTCCCGACCGGTAACATCGGCTTGGGGAGATTCTCGTTCACATCGCGGATGCGAGTGCCTTGGCCGCCACAAAGAATGACTACTTTCAACTTTATGCCCCTTTATTGCTGCGGTTATACCGCCAACCTAATTCCGTGAAACCGCAGCGTCATGGCCAAGCCGTCGCTGAGCGATATATCGGCTGACTTGCCAAATATCGCTTTTTCTTTCGAGATGTCTAGCACGCTTGCAGGTATATCCACAAAACGGCTATCTCCATATTCCACCTGAACCGGTTTACCCGTTAATTCTCCGAATATAGAAATGATCTGATTTAGCGTGTGACCTTGACCACTTCCCACATTAAAAACGGTTTCCCCAGTTTGAATTGTCCCCATCAGATGAAGCGCCTCGCAAACATCGTCAATATATATGTAATCTCTAAGTGTGGAACCATCTCCTCTAATTGTGACTGTCTCTCCAGCAAGAATCTTGCCGATGACTATCGCAACAAACCCTTGCCTCCCCGTAACGCTTTGACCCGGTCCGTATGGGTTGCTCAGTCGCATAATTTTGCAATCTAGCCCGTGCTGGTATTTATACAATTGGAGATATTTCTCAATGGTGAGTTTATGTATTCCATGCGAACTAATGGGATTGTTTAATGCTGTCTCGGGAATAGGCAGATTGTCTTGCACTCCATATACAGACGCTGATGAAATAAACACTATCCGGCGCACTTTTTCCTCTACGCATGATTTTAGCAGCCGAAGTGTCTGCACGACGTTCTGAATCAATTCTCCACTTTCGTCAGTGACATCCCCCGGAACGGTGCTGGAGATAAAATGGTAAACAACATCGGCACTCTGCAGTGCGCATCGCACTGACTTCTCATCACTCAGATCCCCTTTTATCCATATCAACCTGCCCTCAAACTCAAAAGGGCATTCCTTATGGTCGAGCACCCGCAGATTATCCCCTGACCGAAGCCCTAGCCGTATGAAGTTCTGGCCGATAAACCCGGCCCCCAATATCGCTGCATTTAGCGCCATGAAGCTTTTGTCTCTTTGAGCTCGGCGAACACCTCGCGCACGCGAAGATGCATTTTAGGCAATGTTAATTCCCGTTCAAATCTTGCGCGCGCGTTCTTCGCCAACAATTCACCTTTTGATTGATTAGAAAATATTTGCTCTACGGCTTGAATTATTTCATCTACCGATTCCGGCG
>CAIPFY010000442.1 GCA_903864435.1 uncultured Chloroflexota bacterium
GGGCGCGAAACGCTACGAACTGGAATACTCGCAGACCAGCGACTTCAGCGGCGGCGTCACCACCGTGACCGTCAATGCACCCGCCGTCTCCGGCATCCCCACCGCTTCGCTGAAGCAGGGGACGTGGTACTGGCGTGTCCGCGCTTACGATGCGCTGGTGGGCGGGACTGCCTCGCCCTACAGTGTGACCCGTTCGTTCGTGGTCAACATCCAGAGCTTGCCGGCCAACAACGCCGTCGTCACCCTCGTGGGCGCGGCGACAAACGCGAACATCACCTTCTCGTGGGTAGCGGTTCCCGGTGTGAGCAACTATGTCGTGCGCTTGTCGAATACCAGCGACTTTGCATCATCCACTTCGTTGCCCGCCGTAACCACGCTCAGTACAGTCGCCTCACTCTCGGCAGGCACCCGCTACTGGCAAGTACAGGCCGTCGGCGTTGATCTGAGCTTCCCGCCTGCCCCGTTGATCTCGCGCAAGCTGACCATCACGCCAGCTGCGCCCGTTGCGCCTGTGCTGTCCACGCTGCCCAACAACAACGTGACCAGCGACAACACGCCCACGTTTACATGGCTGGCTTCCGCAGCGCCCAGTGGTTTGCCGTTCACCTATGAAATTCAGGTGGATACCGCCAACACCTTCCCGCTACCACTGATTTACGGCAATACCGGCATCAGCACCCTGACTGATACGGTCAGTCCGGCGCTGGCAGACGGCGTGTACTACTGGCGTGTACGTACCATCAACAACCTCGGCATTGCGGGGCCATTCAGCTTGGTCTTCAAATTCACGGTGGATACCACCGCGCCAACCGCACCGCCCACGCCGACCGCGCCGATCAACGGCGTGACCGTCACCACACCCATACCGACTCTCACATGGGTCGCCACCGCAGGCATGGGCTTCGTGAAATACGACATCAGCATCAGCAACACGAACCCGCCGTCGAATACGCCGACCGCTGCCAACCTCACGGTGCTTTCCTACAAACCGGCTTCACTGCTGCTCGTCACCACCTACTACTGGAAGGTGCGCGGCTATGACGCGGCGGGGAATGTGTCCGCTTGGAGTACCGTACAAACCTTCAAGGTGGGTTCGGCCACTGGCGCCGCGCCTATCCCCAACCGTTTCACCACCAGCACGCCCACCCTGACATGGGGGCCGGTGAGCTGGGCACAAAGCAGCGGTAGCTACCGGATTGAGGTAACGAACAACACGGCCTTTACCGGAACACCGCTGTACAGCGCCACCCTACCCCCGATCGCGGGTAATGTTCCGCAAACGGCGACGGTCAGCCCGGCGCTGGCAGATGGCACCTACTACTGGCGTGTTCGTGCCTGCTACGATGCCGCCGCCACCAACTGCGGCGCGTGGAGTGGCACAGGCGTGTTCACCGTCGAAACGGCGTCATAAACGCAAATCAGCGTCCTCTCAGGCTTTTTCGGCCTGAGAGGGCGCACAGGATGAACACAATCCATGCAATAGGCGTAGCCGGATCATGATTTATGGTGTCCATATACCCTTAACGCAAACATAGAAAACGGTCAACCATGACTCGTCAATCAGGTTCCGGGGCGGCACAGGGAGGGTTCGCTTTGCGCCGTTCTGGGTTCATCGGCCTTTTGTTCGCGCTGCTGGTCGGGCTTGTTTTTCCCACCAGCGCACAGGACAGTTTGCAAACCGTCACAGGCTGGCTGACCATCCTGCATGGCGACCCGCAACCCGGACAGGCGGCGCAGGGCATCTACCGCGTCCGCCTCCAGAACAACAGCGGCGATGTTCTTTCCGAACTGATTATGGACGACAACCTCGCTCACCAATATAACCGCCAGCAGGTGCAGGTGACGGGGACTGCGGGAATGACCGCCAGCAGTATCGGGGGCGTGCCGGTTCTGGAAGTCCAGTCCATCACGGCGGTGGATGCGGGAGTCAGCGCACAGGCGCTGACCGGAGCGCAGCCGTGGGCAAATATTCTGTGTAAGTTTAGTAATATATCGTCCACGCCTCATCAGCCTTCGTGGTACGCCGGACTGTTCGGAACCAGCTACCCCGGCCTCGATCACTACTTTCAGACGATCTCTTACGGAAACATCAACCTGACCGGCACCAGCATTTCATCCCAGTGGTTCACGCTGCCGAACAACCAAAGCGGCTATGTGGTTGGTGACAATGCGAATCTGGATGCGCTGGCACAAGACTGCGTGAATAAAGCTCTGGCCGGAGGGCAAAACCTAACCGGCAAAGTCGGGTTCAATTTCATGTTGAATGGCGATCTTGGCTGCTGTGCATGGGGCGGCAGCGTGGTATTGTCTATCAATGGATCGGTCAATGTTTACCGAAGCACATGGATGCCCCCGTGGAGCCAAACGTTCGATGTCCTCGCCCATGAGATGGGTCATGGTTTCGATTTCCCGCATTCCACCGGCCCCGCCCACAACCCGCCCAGAGGGCTGAATGTGTACGTTTCGCCTTATGATGTGATGAGCCGCAGCGAAGGCGCGGGAGCCTACCTCGATCCCGAATATGGCTATATCCCTCCCGGCACCATCGCTTATCACCTCGATCTGGACGGCTGGATACCTGCCAACCGCAAGCAAACCATCAGTCCCGGCGCACTGACTACGCTCACACTCGAACGGTTGCTACCGCAATCGGCTTCCAACCTGCTGCTGGCGACCATCCCCATATCGGGAACCAATCGCTTCTACACCGTCGAAGTGCGCGACAACACTCCCGGCACCTACGATCAAGCCATCTACCCGGATAGCACGATTCCGGCAAACCGGTCGTTGGCAGTTATTATTCATCTGGTCAATCCCAATCGCAGCTTTCAGGATGGGCAGGCGCTGCTGGTGAATGGCGACCTGAACAACACATTGATGGATTCGGGGACACGCTGGCTGGCGGGCGAAACCTATAAAGACAAGAAATATTGCATTTCGGTCAAGGTCGAAAGCGCCGCCGCCACCGCCATGACAGTCAGCATCACCAATTTTTCCCAGAATCCCAGCAGTTGCGATATTCCCACCCTGAACAGTTACACACAGCCTTTCGATTTGACATGGAATCGGATCGCCAATGCCCATCATTACCAGTTGCAAATTGCAAATAATCCACAGTTCAACACGCCTACGATCAACGTAAGCGACCTGAAATACCAGGTTACGGGACTAACAACGGGGAACTATTACTGGCGGGTGCGTGCGTGCTTTAATGCAGCCAGCACCAGTTGCGGCACATGGGGGAACGGCACGTTCATCATTTTGTCTTAAACGACCTAAAGAAGAAGGTTTCAGATGTCATCATTTCTGCTGCGTTTCGCAGTTTCCATCACACTGGTCGCCGCCCTGCTATTCTCTAGCACGCTCCCTGCCGCCGCACAAGACACCCCCCAAACGCTCACCGGTTGGCTGAACGTCTTGCATGGCGACCCAGAACGCGGCAGTGACAGCACGCCACGTTATGCAGTCCTGCTTCAGAGTGACTCCGGTTCGATTACCGCCGAACTGCTGCTCAATCCCGAAACAGCACGCCAGTTCACAGGGCAAAAAGTGCAGGTGCAAGCTATTCCAAGTATTTCAGCCAGTAGCATCGGTTTGACGAATACACCTATCTATAGTGTGCAAGCCGTTGAACCCCTCGAAGCCCAAATCGAGGCTCAAGGAACCAGTGGCGCTCAAGCATGGATACTCATCTTGTGCCGCTTTCCCGATGTCAGCACAGATTTGAACAACCCCGGCAGTTATGCCCCTCTTTTATCGAGCGAATATCCCGGCCTCGACCATTACTGGCGCACTATCTCCTACAACAACATCAATTTGCAGGGCAGCACCATCACCAACCGCTGGTACACGCTTCCGCGCCCCCGCAGCGCCTACTTACCGGGCGGCAATGCGAACCTCATGCTATTGGCGCAGGACTGCGCCACCGCAGCGAACGCCGACATCTACTATCCATCGTATATCGGCCTCAGTTTCATGTTTAACGCTGGCCTTGATTGCTGCGCATGGGGAGGCGGCACAACGCTAACCTTAGACGGCAGCACGCGCTCTTACCGCGCTATCTGGTTGCCCCCGTGGGCGCAAAACTATAACATCATGGCTCATGAAATGGGGCATGGCTTCGGCTTCCCACACTCCACTGGCCCATTCGATAACCCGCCCTCAGACCTCAGTATTTACGTCTCCCAATGGGACGTGATGAGCGCCAGCAGTGGAACGTGTGCGGTCTACACATCCAATATGTGTATTCCTCCAGCCACGATTGCCTACCATCTCGATTTGAACAATTGGATACCCGCCAATCGCAAAACATCGGTTGTGCCGGGTGAAAATCGCAGCATCACACTCGAACGAACCCAATCGCCTACTACGGGTAACAGCCTGCTGTATGCTCGTGTGCCAATTGGAGGCAGCAACACCCATTTCTACACCGTTGAAGTGCGCGATCAAATAGGCTATGACCTGAACATCCCGCCCTATTACACCGGCATACCACTCAAATCGGTGGTTATCCATGAGGTGGATACTGTTAATCACACCGGAAACGGCGGCCCAGCTTATGTGGTGGACGATGATCCGGTTGACTTCTATGACCGTCCAAACGGCGAAGGGGCACGCTGGTTGGTGGGCGAAACCTTCAACGACTTAACAAACGACATCTCAATTAGCGTATCCGGGGCAGGAGCGACCACCTTTACCGTCAGCATCCACAACGGTTCTACACCCACCCAAATACCAAACGCCCCGTCTAATTTCCGAATCACCCATATCACGCCCGATAGTCTCACTCTGGAATGGGACGACAATGCGTTTAATGAAACGGCCTACCGACTTTATAAGTGGCAAGGCTCAACATTCACGCTTTACCAGATTCTGCCAACCAACACCACGCTCTACACCGATAGCAATTTGTTCTGTGGTTACTATCAGTTCTACAAGGTCACGGCCTTTAACAGCGCCGCACCTCTCGGTCAGCAGGAATCGCCAATACAGGATGATGCCTCATGGGTGACTGGAGTGACCGGCCCCTGTGCCACAAACTCCGGTGCGCCAATACAGAACATCGTCAACCAACCCTTTACACTCACGTGGACAACGGTGAGTTGGGCGGCGCTGTATCATGTGCAAATCGCCTACGATTCGGCTTTCACGCAGACCCTCGTCGAAGTGACTATCCCGGCTCCCTATTTACAATATATCGTGGAAGGTATTTCGCCCGGAAACTACTATTGGCGGGTGCAAGGCGTCAACTCAAGCGGTGTGACGGGTGGGTGGAGTGTGACCGAAACATTGTTCATCATGTCATAGTCAACTGATAGGCGGCTATCCATCAACAACCGTCGTACAATAAACAGATCGTATGCGGCGCTGGAAATGTGAGGTAGGCAGGATGAGACGGCAGATCAAATGGCCTGTGGTGGGTAGCGTGATGGTGTTGTTGCTGGCAACCACCCTCATCCTGCTGCGTATCCTCGCGCCCACGCCTGAAATCGGTGTTGTGCCTACGCTGGCGGTGCTGCCTTCGTCTGTGCCGGACGATACACCAACCGCCACCCGACTCCCGGCGACGCTGACCGCCACGCCGCTGCCCACACTCACGCTGCTGCCATCCGCGACAGACACCGCCCCGCCGCCAGAAGCGACAACGGTTGTGCATCCGGCGCTCCCGCCCCCGCCTGCCGATGACCCGCCGCTGCCCGATCAGGTAATCGTGCAGTTCGCGGAAAATACCACCGCCGCGCAACAGGCCGCCTATATCGCACAGATTGGCGGCACAGTCAGCAGCAACATTGACAACCGCACCGTCGTAATCGCAGCGCCGGACATCACGCCCGACAGCCTACCGCCTTCGGACATGGTAACGGCGGCGGAACCCAACTACCGCGTATACGCACAGGGAATCCCCAACGATCCGCAGTATCCGAACCAGTGGGCGCTGCCGGTCATTCACGCCCCTAGCGCGTGGGACGAACTCCCCGCCAGCCCGACCACCGTTGTTGTCGCCGTGATTGACAGCGGCATCTGCTCCGCCCATCCTGATTTGCAGGGGCGCATCCTGCCCGGATGGGATTATGTGCAGGGGGACAAGGAGCCAGAGGACAGCTATGGTCACGGGTGCGCGGTATCGGGCATCATCGCCGCCAACACCGACAACTATACCGGAATCGCAGGCATCGCCCCGAATGTGGCTATCCTGCCGCTGCGCGTGCTGGACTCTGCTGGCAACGGTTCGTTTGCAAACCTAGCCGCCGCCATACGGTACGCCGCCGATTACGGCGCGAACATCATCAACCTGAGTCTGGGAAGCCCCAGCTACAGCAGCACGCTGGAAGCTGCCGTCAACTATGCAGCGGATCGGGGCGTACTCATCATCGCCGCAGCAGGCAACACCAGCGGCGGCGCGGTCATGTATCCGGCGGCGTTCACGCGGGTCGTGGCGGTTGGCTCGGTCGATTCATCCTTGCGCCCCAGCAGTTTCAGCGCCGTCGGGCCACAAATAGACACATGGGCGCCCGGTGGAAGCATATTAACCACGCAGATCAATAACGATTATGGCTACTGGAATGGCACATCGTTCGCTTCCCCGATGGTCGCAGGGGTGGCGTCGCTGGAAATAGCACTGGGGCGCAGCCTCGTTTTGAACGGGGGCATCATCGCCGTCAATCTGCCGCCCACCCCCACCCCGACCTTCACCCCCACGCCTGACCCGCTGCCAATTCGCCCGTTCCCGGTGGTCGTACAAAATATCACCTTAACGGATGACTGGGCGGTAAAACTCTACCCCGGTTCAAACGCCAGCACGGTCGCATCTGCGCTGGGATACACCAACCTCGGTGCAGTATCCAGCGTCGCCGACTGGTACATTTTCCGCGTGTCCGACAGCAGCACTTCACCTACAGAAGCAACCGCAACAAAAGTTGCGCTGACGGCACATCCGGCTGTCCAGCAAGTCGAACAACTGTCTTTACACCGACAGTTCTCACGCACCCCTGATGACGAACCGCTATACACGTTTGTCAGCCACAATGAACAGTGGCATCTGCGGAGCGATGCTTCCTTAGTCCCGCCGCTGTTGAACCTCAACCTTCCCCTCGCGCAATGGGTCGCTGGAACAGTAACCGGCGCGGGCGTGCAAATCGCCATTGTGGATGACGGCCTGCAATACACCCATCCTGATCTCGCGCCCAATTACAACGCAACGGGCAGTTATGATTTCAATGACAAAGACAGCGATCCATCACCTGACCTGACCAGCAACCCGCACGGCACCGCCGCCGCAGGACTTGCCGCCGCCGCCGACAACCCCGCGTCTGATCCGCCCAATTACAACTATTGTGGCGTGGGCGTGGCCTATGGCGCATCATTAGCGGGAATCCGGCTCACAGCAGGCAGCATCACCGCGTCCACCGAGGCAGAAGCCCTGCGCTATCAGCCCCAACTCAATGATATTTACAGCAGTAGTTGGGGATCAGCCGATGATGGGTCAACGCTCCAGTCACAGCCGCAAATCGTCCGTGACGCGCTGGCTGAAGGTGTCGCCACCGGACGCGGCGGGTTGGGCAGCATTTACGTGTGGGCCGCCGGAAATGGTCGGCAAGGGCTGGACAATATCAACGCGGACGAATACGCCAATTCGCGCTATGTGATTGCCGTAGGCGATACCAGCTACGCGGGAACGCCTTCACTCTACAGCGAATCGGGCGCGGCGATGCTCGTCACGGCACTCGGTAACGACTCCGGTCGCACCATCGTTACCACCGATCTGCTCGGATCAAATGGGTACAACTATGGCCCAACCGATAGCTTAAACGGCTGTACCAATAGTTTCACAGGTACGTCTGCCGCGACACCGATGGTCGCGGGCGTGGTCGCGCTCATGTTGCAGGCCAACCCGAACCTGACATGGCGCGATGTGCAGCATATCCTTGTGGAAACAGCCCGTTCGCGGCTGGCGGGAAGTACAGGCTGGACGACCAACAGCGCCGGTTACGACATCCACAACGACTTTGGGTTCGGCGTGGTAGACGCGGCGGCGGCGGTCACGCTGGCCTCGACATGGACATCCGTAGCGAACGAAACCAGCTACGCGAGTCCGGTTATGGCCGTCAATCTGGAAATCCCCGAATCGGCCAATGGGACGGGCGGGATCATAAGCAGTTTCACCCTACCGGCAAACATCAAGGTGGAGCATGTTGAGGTAATCTTCAACGCCACACACAACAACCGGGGTGATATTGAAGTGAACTTGACGGCTCCTTCTGGCACCGTCAGTCAATTGATGGCACAAAGACCATATGACCAGCGGCGCTACAATCCATCGGGCGATGACGGCAATTACACCGATTGGCGCTTCATGACCGTCCGCGACTGGGGCGAACACGTCGCCGGCACATGGACGCTCAGGGTGGTGGATCGCTTGCCGGGAAACTACACCGGCACGTTCCAGAACTGGCAGATCATCGTCTACGGTACCGCCACCAGCCCGCGCACCCCCGCGCTCACCGCACCGGCTACGGGCAGCGCACTGAACGCCCCCTTACCCAATACGCCGGTCAACTTCACATGGGATAGTGCCCATGTATACGCCACCCGTTTCGAGTTGCAAATAGATACCCAGAACCCGCCCGCCAGCACTCCTTTGAGCATCGCAGCCCCGGCTTCTAGCTATACGACGAGTTTGCCCTACGGCACTTACTACTGGCGACTGCGTGCGATTGGCACCGATGGTAACGGCGGCGAATTAACGTCCAACTGGTCGGAAGTCCGCAACTTCACACTGGCTTCCGCCGCCAATGCCGTGCCGCTGATCAATGCGGACATGACCGCACAGCCCGCACTGACATGGAACCGCATCACCAACGCGGCACGCTACGAATTTCGCCTGAGTACCAGCGCCACTATGACCGGAACGCCGCTGATTTACGTCACCGACCTTCCGCCGAACACGACCAGCTATACGCCCGATTCACCGCTGGCAGCCGGGGTGTACTACTGGCAGGTACGCGCCTGCACCAGCAGCGCGGCGGCTTCGTGCGGCGAGTGGTCATCAGCGGTATCGCTTGTCCGAATTGATCCGTAGGAATAAAACAGGTCAGCCGCGCCACAGGCCGCGCAGCAAGCGGTACTTTCGCAGCTCGTACCACGCCATGAGCAGACTCAGGCGCAGACCGTGCAGCCCGTCGCGGTAGCCTTGCAACGCGACAAACCGCCACCAGAAATGGCGCAACGGTTGCAAAACATAGTTCTGTGGTTTGGGGCGCACGCCCTGTTCGTACATCATGCGGGCATCATAGGCCGAGTAGCGCCGCTGTTTGTCGTGAAATTGCGCGGCATCGCTGTAATTGTAGTGGATGAACGGCTGCTGAAGCGTCCCCTCAGCGCCGTCCAGAATCACCAGTTCATGCACTTTGCGGGCAGGGTCATAAGAAGCCGCGCCCACTTTCAGCAGGCGAGTCTGATAATCGGGATACCAGCCCGCGCCCAACGTCAGCTTGCCGAACAGGTAATTGTGGCGGGGGATGCGAAATCCCGCCGCACCGCCCTGCTCGATCACCCTGCGCGTTTCTTCCGCCAGCGCCCCGGTCACTCGCTCATCCGCATCCACGAACAGCACCCAATCGGCTCTGTCACGCACCGCTTCCAACGCGGCGTTACGCTGTCCGGCATAATCATCAAATACACGCTGAATCACCTCCGCGCCTGCTGCCCGCGCCAGCGCAGGGGTGTCATCATCACTAAACGAGTCGAACACGATTACCGCGTCACAATAGCGCACCGACTCGATGCAAGCGGTGATATGCGCCGCCTCGTTACGGGTGAGAATCATCGCGTAAATTTTCATCCTGCCGCCTGTTCCACCGACCGGCAGGCCGCAATCAACGCCTCGCGGTCAGGTAGCGAAAGATTGGTATCCGCGTGCAGCGCAGCCCGACGGCGGCGCATCCCCGCCCGCACCAGCCAGCGTGCCACATTCAGTTTTAGCGCCCCGTAATGCTTGGCATACAGACGTAAGCGGCTCGTCCAGAGATTCACGAAACTGCGCGGGCGCACCAACCCGGTACTCTGCCCGCCCAGATGCGTAACCTGCGCGGCAGGCACGCAGTAGCCGTTCCAGCCTACCCGTTGAATGCGCCGCTGCCAGTCAATTTCCTCGCAATACATGAAAAACTGCTCGTCAAACATGCCCGTCTGAAGGATCACTTCGCGCCGCAGCATAAACGCCGCGCCCAGCACGCAGTCCAC
>CAIPFY010000443.1 GCA_903864435.1 uncultured Chloroflexota bacterium
CGCGCGGTCTCGCCATCGATGGCAAATACGTGCGCAACCTCGTGTTGACCCTTTGCATACCCGCAGATCCATATTGCGTCCGGGCCAATGCCGTCTGTATCAACTTCCACCCGGTCGGTGACGAACTGCAAGTACCCGTGAGAACGCGACTTTTCATTCGCCCCTTCCGCCCAATATTCGTCGGCTATTTTTACACACGCTGCTTGAAAACCTTCCATCAGTCTGCCACAAACACCGCATCAGAATTCATTCCGACGATATAAAAAACTAAGAATCAATGCATTCCAACCGCAAGGGCAGACAGTGGCACGCATCTTGCTAACTGCTGAAATGAGGTTGGTCACTGCCATAGGGCAAGAAGACACCCCTGTGACAAACCCAAAACAAACATAACAATGAAAAGCAAACCATATCAGTTTAAGAATCAATTACTTGCATCGTTAATGGCCGGGGTCGGTCTCGCCTGGGGGCTCAGTCAGTCGGCGGAAGCATTAGAATATACTTTCGGGTTTGAGACGGCGTGGACTGGTGACTACGCACCAGGCTGGGAAAACACAGAATACCGTCACGGGGCCGCCCCGGTTGCGCAGATGATGCAGCAGGTGAGCACAGGACATAACAGTTCCTATGGCGTGCAGTTGAGCGCCAAGGATCCTCTTGGGCTGTTCTGGGTTGGGGTCAATCCCAGCGGGATTCCCTCGAGTTACCTTGACAAGCAGTACGATCCCTATTTTAGCGCTTGGTACTACGAAGAGAATAAGACCGCTGTGGCTGGCCAGATCTTCGCTGTTCCTGATAGCCCGATTGAGGATGACCTTGATTGGACCGACGTTCAGTTCGGCGGTCGTCGGCAGCCTGCCAGTTCGGCTGACTTCTACTACATTGCAGCTCCTGCGAGCAATTGGGTTGAAGCAGGGGACCGGACTTCTGGCTGGCACCACCTAAGTATGCAGTTGTTGAACTCTGACGGCAAAATCCACTTCACCTTGGACGGAGTTGAGGTCGGTGCGACATATCGCGACGATTATACAAATCTCGGAACCGTTGGGCTATATACGATGTTCGATGCAGCGACTCTGGGCACAACTGGTGTTGGCAGCACTACGATCTGGGATGATGTGAGCGTAGGTTCGAGCGTTCCCGATGGCGGAACCACGCTTGTGCTGCTCGGCGGCGCACTGACGGGTCTTGGCGCATTGCGCCGGAAATTCCGCGGATAGCCGTTTCTCTGTGTGAACCAATAACCCAATCCAAAGGGCCGGAGCAATCCGGCCCTTTTTGTCATTTTGCCCATTGTGGAGGGCGGTGAGGCTGACTCGTTATTAGATCCCAGCAGGCTGGTTTGTGACTGCGCCGTCAGAGGTCAGTGGTCATCCATTCTCAATCCAAAATGATCAGATCATCTCGTCGTTTACCGGCAGTTCTCCTTGTAGTTAGGAGACTCCCCACATTCTCCTCCTGTCATCAGTAGCTTTCTTATCCCTCTCTCAGCCACGTATGTCGGATTCGTTAACACCTAGTGAAGGACAAGCTTCCATCCAGTGATCAAAAGCCTTCAATTATGCGGAAATTAGACGTTTTGTAAATGAGTTGCGAATCTAATCCGCACATTATCAATAGGTAAGGATTGCGGAAGTGCTTAGCGGCATGGATTCTGCTTTGGTTGGGCAGGGCGTATCGCGTCCGTGGGACTTGTAGGCGTCTAGGATGCC
>CAIPFY010000444.1 GCA_903864435.1 uncultured Chloroflexota bacterium
TGCAGCTTTTCGAGGCGGCGCTCATCCGTCAACTTGTGATAATAGCGGGTGATCGTATCGCGGGACGTGGAAATAACCGTCAGCGAGGTTCGCAAATCATGCGAAAGCGTGCTGATAATGCGCTGAATCAGCGCAAGCTGCTCCTGTTCCTTTTTCAGGCTGACCTTGAGCCGTTCCTGCTCCAACCGCAGTTGTTCGGATTGTTCCAGTTCGGTCACATCCTGCTTGATGGCGATGAAGTTTTTAATCGCCCCCGTATCATCTCTAACCGGGGTGATGGTCTGTTCCTCGGTATACAGGCTGCCATCCTTGCGCTTGTTCACCAGCCGTCCATACCACGACGCGCCGGACAGAACAGTGTCCCACAGATTGGTATAAAACGCTTTATCTTGCCGACCGGATTTCAGCAGTCGTATATGTTTGCCCCGCACCTCCTCCGGCGTGTAACCCGTAACGGTGGCGAAGGCCGGATTGACCCACTCGATGATCCCCTCGCGGTCTGTAATCACAACGGCATTGGCAGCCACATACAGGGCTTGCTCCTGTAATTGCAGTTGTTCGCGGACAAGTATCAGTTCGGTGATGTCAATCCCCACGCACTGAAACTCCATCACCTGACCGGTCTGGTCTGTCAGTGCGGTGAACTCCCACAGCGTCCAGAAAAATTTATCCCCCGGAAAATCCTTTCGCAGCACCACCTGTACCGGCACATTGGGTTGCTGCATACAAAGGGAAACCGTTTCATAGGCCTTGCCATGATCGTCCGGGAAAATGGTATTCATGCTGGAAGTGCCGATGAAGCTCGGACCTCCGGCTTTCCAGCTAAATTTTTGAACGAAGGCCGGATTGACATAGGTGTAGTTGCCAGCCATATCGGTGCGGACGACATAGGTGGACTGCGTTTCGTTCAGCGAACGCTCCCGCTGCTGGGTTTCGCGCAGCGCGTCCTCGATCCGGCGCTGTTCGGTGATGTCTTCCGCCACCCCTGCAATCCGGTGGAGATGACCCGCCGCATCCCACACCGGGTAAGAACGGGCGTGTATCCAATGTATGGTTTTATCCGGCAGCACGATTCGATACACGTCATCGAATATCCCATTCTGCTGCATGGGAATCATAGCGGATTGAACCCATCCCAAATCATCCGGGTGAACACTCTCAAGGAACGAATCCGGGTTATCGGTTAAGCTCTGGCAGGTTCGCCCCCACACCTGTTCATAGGACGGGCTGACATACAGAATCTTGTTGGTGTCGGCATCTCGTAACCAGAACACCTCGTGCATGTTCTCGACCACTTGCCGGAAGCGTGCTTCGCTCTCTTGCAGGGCGGATTGTGTTGCTTTCTGCTCGGTTACATCACGGACAATCGCTGCGATGGCCGGCTGACCGGCATAGGTGATGCGGTGCGTTTTCACTTCCACCGGAAAGGTGCTGCCATCCTTGCACATAAGCATCACATCGGTGAGCGTGGCCTCAGATGCCCATAAACGCCGGAAATGATCTTTGTCTTCAGGCCGCACAATATCCAGCGCATTCAGCTTCAGCAGCGCATACCGATCATATCCGAGGCGCTCGGCAGCCGCCGGATTGCAGTCCACGAGGCGACCATCTACGGCGCAGATCAGTACGAGTTTGGAGATATGCTGAAACAGGAATTCGTGCAGATTTGTGACAGGGGCGACGGGCGGCACATCCAGCAGTTGTTTTAGAACATCATCCACCGAACGGCCTTCACGGGACGCACGCATTTCCAGTTGTTGCAAAAGGTCGGGGTGGAGCATTGCAGAAGTCCATAAAACACTACACTCTAAAGCACGTAAATTTATAACACACATTTCACAGCCTTACAAACTTTAATATTTTGTAACAAAACAAACACTCTCACCGTCCCAAAAATCCTGATCGAGTTTGGAGGCGACCAACCGTGAAGTGGGTAAACGACCAATTCTCACATACGCTTGTTCGTAATTAGATATATAATTAAAGTCACACGAATTTCACACAGATTGCCCTACAGGATGCGATCGGGGCTTTCTATGCGTCAACGATAGGGATCAATCGCCATAACGGTCTACAGAGGAAACCAGTCATGTTCAAATCCACCCACGTTCACCTCCCCCAAGATACCGCGTGGATTCAGGAACAGATACTCGAAAACAGTTTGTCCGCCATCCTGCTGGTGGATGCCCAACTGCCGGACAAACCGATTTGCTACGCCAACCCCGCCTTTGAACGCCTGACGGGTTACAGCGCGGTCGAGGTGCTGGGGCAGAATCTGCGTATGCTGTTTCACGGCGACTCCGAACAACCGGAGTTGGCAGACAGCTACCACCAGTTGACCGCACAGCAGAATGTACGCCTCACGCTCCGCAGCACCCGCAAAGACGGGACGCCATTCTGGAACGAACTGCATATCTCCCTGATCCGGGATGCACAGGAAACAGTCACGCATTACGCGGTCACGTTCAACGATGTGACCGCCCGTGTGGAAGCCGAAGCCACCCTGACGCGCTACCAGAAAATATTCGAGAGCAACAGCGCCGTCACGCTGCTGATTGACCCGACCAACGGCGCGATTGTGGACGCGAACCCGGCAGCGGCGGCCTTTTACGGCTATTCGCTCGATCAATTGAAGTCCATGCACGTACAGGACATCAATACGATGAGCGCGAGCGACATCACCCGGACGCTGCAACGGGTGGCGACTCAGAGCCATACCGCCTTTACCACTCGCCATCGGTTGGCCTCCGGTGAAGTGCGCGATGTGGATGTGTATGCCAGCCCGATTGACACCCCGCAAGGGCGTTTCAACAATGCCCTGATTGTGGATGTGACCGAGCGTAAGCAATTTGAGGAAACCCTGCACCGGAGCGAGGCCAACTACCGGCTTATTACTGAAAACGCCAGCGACATCATCATGAAAATCTCGCTGGAGGGCGTTCGCACGTTCGTATCACCTTCCTACTACACCATCCTCGGATACCGGCCTGAAGAAGTGGTCGGGCAGTCGGTCTTTGAACGGGTTCCGGACTCGAAGGAGCAGATTCGTCAACTGCTGGCCGCAGACCCGAAATATCCCCTGCTGTCTCAGCGGCAGGTGCGTCATAAAGACGGGCATTCCGTCTGGGTCGAAACCACCTACTCCATCGTGCGGGATGCCGCGACGGGCAGCCCTACCGAATTGATCGGGGTGGTTCGGGACATCAGCAAACGCAAGCAGGTCGAAGATGAACTGCGAGAGAACGAGTATAAATTCCGTTCGTTCTTAGAACAGTCCAATGATGGCGTGGTGATGACCGATGAAAACGGGCGCATCATCGAATGGAATTCCAGCGCGGCGCACCTAACCGGCATTCCCAGCCATCGTGCCATCGGTCAATTTATCTGGGATATTCAGTACCAGTTAGCGCCCCCGGCCCAACGGTCGTCCGTTGTTTATGAGCAGATCAAAGCCATGATCCAAA
>CAIPFY010000445.1 GCA_903864435.1 uncultured Chloroflexota bacterium
AACCGCGCTGTGGGCAGAATTTCGGGAAACACGAACCCGCGCACGGTGATAAATACTGCCGGATACAGTTCCATACGCAGGCCGCCCTGCGGCATGATGCCAAAATAAAACAGCAACCCGCCGACCCACTGCCCACCCGCCAGCCCTAGCAGCGTCCAGCGCAGCGCGGCAGGCGCGAACCACGCCCCTAGCAGCAGCAGGCCGCTTAGCACCATGTAGCCCCAGAAGGCGAGGTTCCCAATCGAACCGCTGCCGTAGATGCCCGGTGCGGTGACGCGGAACGCGATTTCGGTGACGGCGATCAGGCCGACCAGCGCACCTGTGAGGGCGGCGCGTTTGGGCGCACTCGGCAGCAGGTTGCCCGCCATCCAGCGCACGCCAAAATACAGCGCGACGTACAGGAACAGGCGAAAGGTGAGCAGGCTGACCCCTTCGGCGGGGAACGTGAGGGGCTGCGTAAAAGGGGGCAGCGACAGCATCACGATGAAATACCACACGAACAACTGCACCAGCATGGGCGTGTTGCGCAGTAGTTCCACATACACCCGCGCAATCGTGCGTACCAGCCAGTTTGAGCTGAGCAAGAAAATGCCCATCAGCACGCCGACGATGGTGGTGAGTACCAGACCGAGCGCGATCACGCGCAGGGAATTTTGCAACCCCACCTGAAACGCTGCCCAGTAATTGTTGTCCGAACTGTACCATGAAGGCGCGTTGCTAATGTCAAAGCCGGCGCGTTGCTGCAAGAAAGAAAAATTCGGCGTTAAATTTTTGGCGGAAAGCGACGCAATAATTGCTGCCACCACCGCCGCAATCATGACCACGACCACGATCACGAAAATAATCTGGCCGAGGATTTGCAGCACACGCACATCGCGCAGGAATGCGGGGATTAAACTGCGATTGCGATTCGTGGACATCTGACCTCGATTTGCTGGAGGTAATCAACAGGGGCAGACGCATCGCCTGCCCCGTTGCTCTCGGTGTCGTGGTGAAAAAATCACCGACGAATGTCCGGCGGCAGAGCAGCGCCCTGCCGCGCAGATGTGTTTAGCGGAAGGGCGGCGAGTACATCAGGCCGCCATCCGTCCACAGCGCGTTCAGGCCGCGATTCAGGCCGAAACGGGTGTCCGGGCCGATGTTGCGGTCGAAGATTTCGCTATAGTTGCCCACCTGACGGATCACGTTCACCACATAATCCTTAGCGAGGCCGTACAGCGTCCCGCCGGGGTTGTCGCCCTGACCGAGGAAACGCTGAATTTCCGGCACTTCGCTGGTCAGATATTCATCAATGTTCTGGCTGGTGATGCCATATTCTTCCGCCTGAATCAGTGCGAACACCGTCCAGCGCACAATGTCGGCGAACTGGGGGTCGGACTGGGGTGACAGCGGGGTGAGGGGTTCCTTGCTCAGGGTGACATCCAGAATCGTGTAGACGCTGGGATCATCCGCCGAAGCGCGGTAAGCAGCCACACCGCTTTTGTCGGTGGTGAAGGCGTCGCAGCGGCCTTCCACGAAGGCTTCCCACGTCGGGTCAGCTTCTGCGAACACCTGCGGGTTGTAGGTCAAGCCACGCGCACTGAAGGCGTCTGCCAGATTCAGTTCGGTGGTCGTACCACTCTGCACGCAGATGGTCGTGCCGTCGAGGTCTTCGAGGGTGGTGATGCCGCTGTCGGTGCGAACGGCCAGCCCCTGACCATCGTAGAAGGTGGTCGGGCCAAAGGTCGCGCCCCACGACGCATCGCGGCTGAACGTCCATGTCGTATTGCGCGACATCATGTCCACTTCTTCGGACTGAATGGCGGCCTGACGGGACGCGGCATCCAGCGGCTTGAATTCAACTTTAGTCGCGTCGCCCAGAATGGCAGCGGCAACGGCGCGGCAGATATCCACATCGAAACCTTCATATTCACCTGCATCATTCACGAAGCCGAAGCCCGCCAGACCCGGATGTACACCGCAGATCAGCGAACCACGATCCAGAATGCGCTGGGTAATCGGCCCCACCTGCGCCGCATCCTGAGCGCCCACGACGCCCACGACGCTCAGCAGGAGTGCCACCAGCACTGCCAACATAACTGTGCGTTTTACCATTATGATTCTCCTCAAAGGTATCCGAAAAACATGTTTTCTTACCACCGCGCACTGCTGTGGACTGATATGGACATTGATTACAGTGGACGGTGTATGCCGAGAAGTCTATCGCACCGTAAGGAGGCTGTCAAAAACTGTTATTAATGGGCTGGACAAGCTCAAAAATCAGCGCGGCGGCAGGCCACCCACGTTGTAGCCGAGCTTGACCAGTGCTTTAGCGGCGGCTTCGCCTACGGTGTTATCCGCGCTGAAGCGGCGCTCCGGGTCGTGGTATACCGACAGCAGCAGGGGAATGGCGCGGTCGTCGGCTAACTGCTGCATGGCGAGGATGGCGCTGCGCCGCACCATCACATCGCCGGTTTCCAGCGCCCCGCTCAACACGTCAAACCGGTCATGACCGAGTTTGGTCAGGGCGAAGGCCGCCCACACCACCATCTGCGCGTTGTCTGCACGCAGCATCGGCTTCAGGTACGGCACAGCGGCTTGATCGCCCAGTGCGCCGAGCGCGTTGGCTGCCGCGCCACGCACCCCCACATCGGCATCTTCCAGCGCGTCAATCAGCGGTTCGATGGCGCGGGAATCCCCCACCTGCCCCAGCAGATAGGCCATCATTTGCCGGATTTGCACATCTTCACTTTTCAGCAGATGAATCGCGCCTTCGATATCAGGCAGAGGTGCAGAGGTCATAGGTCGCCCTCAAAAATGGTGCCGTCGCGTCGCAGCAGCGGTTCGGCCTGTCGCATCAGGCTTTCGGATTGCAGGAGGTCTTCTGCCAGCACCACCGCGTCCACATGCAGGTTAGCGGCCATCTGCACATCATCCAGCGTGTGCAGCGCATCGGTAATCATCACCCGTATGCTGCTCGGAATGCGGGCGCGCATTTCTTCCAGCGGGGCGGGGCGAATTTCGTCGGTTCGCAGATCATGGCGGCTCAGGCCGATGACATACGGACTCAGGCTGAGCGCGTAATCCAGTTCTTCGTGGTTGTTCACTTCCACGATGGCGGTCATCCGGTTGCGCTGTGTGGCAGAAACGAGGGCGCGCAGCGTGGCCTGTGGCAAGAGTTCCGCATACAGCACCAACCCGGAAGCTCCGGCGGCGCGGGATTCCACAATTTGATACTCGTCGAGGATGAAATCCTGACTGATGACCGGCGAATTGATGGCGCGGGAAACCAGCACCAGATCGTCCAGCCCGCCCTGATACAGCGTTTCGTCGGTGTACAGGGCGATGGCATCCGCGCCGGCATGAATGTGGCGCATCGCCAGCGATACCGGATCGTAGCTGCTAGTCTGTATCCGCCGTTCCGGTGCGTGGTATTTCACCTGTCCGATAATCAAAATCGGCGCTTGATGGGGGATGGAACTCAAAATGGGCTGCGGACGTTTTTGCATACTCGCCAGCGCCCGCACGGCTTCGATGGGCGTGGTGGCACGCCGTTCAGATAGGTACTGTCGTTTTGCTGCCAGTATCACATCTAACTGGGGAACGAGTTCCTTAGTCGCCATACCGGTGTCTTATGGGCGGCCTACAGTGAATGGCTGCTGTCGCCCAACCTCTCTATAGCTCATTGTGAAATCTATTCTAAACGTTTTTTATAACGCAGATGAGTTTAGAATCCGAAAAAAGAGTTTACTTTTGGTTTCAGAAATGAAGGTGTGCTACGATTTGAAGCGGAACTGCCGTCTTGCATACCTGAAATCGGCAGTCGTTGGCTGATTGAACCCGATGAATCGAAGGAATAGGACTGCTATGGAATTGTCACATGATGAAGTCCGGCGCATCGCTGAACTTGCCAAGCTCGACCTGACGGACGCTGAAGTTGCGCTGTTCGCCGGTCAGCTTTCTCACATTCTCGACTATTTCAGCAGTTTGCAAGCGGTGGACACCTCACACATCGAACCGACTGCTTCGGTGCTGCCGCTGAAAAATGTGCTGCGTCTGGATGTGGCTGCGGCTCCACTGACGCCCGCCGAAGTGGTCGCTAATGCGGCGGATTCGGATGGCTCCCAGTTCCGGGTGAGTGCCGTTCTCGGAGACGATTAAGTAAGCAAAAGGGGCATGGCATGGCAGAAACACGACTGCTGGTGATCGAAGATGATTTCGATGTGGCTGAAATGCTCATCCTGTATTTTGGTGCTTACAACATCGCGGTCTATCATGCGGAATCCGGCGCGATAGGTCTGGAAATGGCGCGGGTGGCCTTCCCGCATGTGATTCTGCTGGACATCGGCCTGCCCGATATGGATGGCTACGAGATTTGTCGTCATCTGCGCGAATCGGCGCTGATGCGTTATGTGCCGATCATCTTCCTCACCCAGAAGGATGCCCGCGCCAATAAGGTGCAAGGTCTGGAACTGGGCGCGGACGATTATGTGACCAAGCCGTTTGATGTGGACGAACTGCGGTTGCGCGTGCAGAGCGTCATCCGCCGCGCCACCCGCGAGAACCTGCACGAACCGCGCACCGGCCTGCCCACCGGCGAACTGGTGCATGAAACCATCGCGGAACGTCAACAGGCTGGCGCGGTGGCGGAACGCTGGTTGTCATTGGAAGGCTACCGCGCTTACTGCGATGTGTATGGTTTTCTGGCGGGCAACGATGTGATGGCCTTCGCCGCCAAAACCTTGCGCGAGGCGCTGACTGTAGGCGGGAGCGCGGATGATTTTCTGGGTGTGGTGGATGACCATTTCGTGCTGCTGACCACGCTCGCCCGCGTGGATGCGATTGTGGCTACCGCGCAGGCCGCCTTCAGCGCCGGTATTCAGGCTTTCTACGCTTTCGCGGATGTGGATCGTGGCGGCGTGCTGGTTGACCCGAATACGGTGCGCGAGCGTTTGGTGCCGATCATGAGTCTGGTGCCGCTGGCGGCTTCTGTCGCCTGAGCGCATCGCTTGACAATTGAATAGGGCTGGAAGTGCCACGACAGCGTGGCATTTTGCTTTGCGATGCCTATACTCATACCGATTACGAATAAACCTTACGGCGTATCTCTCAGAGTGTGGGACGATTGCCGTTGTTCAACAGAGCGCAGAGAAAGGCAAACACGATGACTGAAACGCTGCAATTGTTTTTTGGTCTGGCTATTCTCATTACGGTCGCAAAGGCTTTCGGGTATCTTTCGTCTCGCTTCGGGCAACCGGCGGTGCTGGGCGAACTGGTCGCCGGCGTGCTGGTCGGCCCTTCGCTTATCAACTTGTTCCATATTGCGGCACTGTTCCCGGATGGCAAGTCCGTCGAGCATATGGTGATGGAATTTGCCGAGATGGGCGTCTTGCTGCTGATGTTGTCGGCGGGGCTGGAAGTAGACCTCAACAGCCTGCTCAAAGTGGGGCGCACGGCAGTCATCGGCGGTTTGCTAGGCGTGATTGCCCCTATCCTGATTGCGGGGGCTACGGCGCTGGCCTTCGGCTATGAAATGGATAAAGCGATCTTCATAGGCCTGATTCTCGCGGCGACCAGCGTCAGCATTAGCGCACAGGTGATGCTGGAACTGGGGGTGCTGCACCGCAAGGAAGGGCTGGCGTTGCTGGCGGCGGCCATCGTGGATGATGTGCTGGTTATCCTGCTCATGTCGGTATTCCTCGCGCTCAACCCGGCTGATGCAGGCGCTTCGGCGGAGGGTGGCTCGGTGGTGGAAGTGATCGTGCGGCTGGTTGGTTTCATCGTGGTTGCCAGCGGCCTGAGCTGGTTCGTGCTGCCGTTCATTGCCAAACAGGTGAATAAAACCTCGATTTCGGCGGGTGTGGTGGGGGTGGCGGTGGTGTCCGCGCTGGTGCTGGGCGTGGCGGCGGAAGCCATCGGCGGCATGGCCTTTATCACGGGCGCGTTCATCGCGGGGGTGTGTCTGGGGCGTTCCGACCACCACATCAAGGAGAAGATCGAAGAAGGGCTGCACATGATGAGTTATGGCATGTTCGTCCCCATCTTTTTCGTCAGCATCGGCCTTCAGGCCAACCTGCGCCTGCTGGATGCGGCTATTTTGCCGTTCGCGCTGCTGCTCACGCTAGGCGCGATTCTGAGCAAGATCATCGGCGCGGGCGCGGGCGGGTGGCTGACCGGATTCAACCGCTTGAGCAGTCTGCGCCTCGGCATCGGCATGATTAGCCGGGGTGAAGTGGGCTTGATCGTGGCGGCGCTGGGTGTGGCGAACGGCCTGATCCAAGAGAACACCTTCGCCGCGATTGTGCTGGTGGTGCTGGTCACGACGGTTATCACGCCGCCGCTGGTGCGCTGGTCGTTCGCCAAATCGGAATAATAGAACCTGAGTGGGAAACCAAACCCAGAGGAGTATCGTGCGATGAAACTGGTTATCCTCATAACCGCACAGACCGAACAAACGCTGGAGATTGCGAGCGCATGGCAGAATGCGGGAGCCAGCGGTGTCACCATTGTGGAAGGGCACGGCCTGCGCCGCTTGCAGGCGAAAGCCGAAGTGCGCGACGATTTGCCGTTGATTCCGTCTTTGGCGGCGCTGCTGCGCGGGAAAGAAATGGATACGCATCTGCTGGTTTCGGTGGTGGACGAGGCGCTTGCGGCCCGTTTGACCGAGGAAACGACCGCCATTCTGGGCGACCTGACGCTGCCCGGTAACGGGTTAATCCTTTCGTTGGATGTGTCGAGCGTGGTGGGACTGCGGACAGACTAGAATTACCCTCCGCGTGCGGGCGAATTCGGATACAATCGAAATGTGAACACTCCACTCATGAAGGACGGGCTGGCGATGGACGCGAAAGTGTTTGAGATCAAGGAATATATGATCGTCTGGCGGCAGTTGGAACTGCTCAACTTCGATGGTGTGACGGTACAGGTGCGGGCGCTGGTGCGCTGCACGGGTGACGATCACGCGATGGATGTGTATTTCCTCGCGGAAGGCAGCCCCATGCCGCCACCTTTTTTTGATGCCCCTGCCAAGAAGGGGTACATGTTCATGAATATTCAAGATATTCATCCGTTCGTGGATATGCTCCGCAACGAAACGCCGGTTTACGGGCATCTGCGCGGGGATCGTCCCGAATGGATGAGTGTGACCACCGGCAAAGAGCCAGTGGGCGAGGGCGAGAAGGGGTAGTTTTTAGCGGGCGGGGTTATGCGCCCCGCCCGCCTGTTTGAGATGCACTAGCGGCGGCCTTTTTTCGCCAGCAAACCGCGATACAGGCCGTCCAGATCGAGTACAAGCCGATCAATCCCGTAGCGATCCAGCATCGCGGCCTGCGCGGTACGGCCTTCCGGCGGGTTCGCCAACACTTCCAGCACCGCGTTCGCCAGCGCCTCCGGGTTGTCGGGCGGCACCAAACGCCCCAACGCACCCTGATCGAGCAAATCCGGTAAGCCGCCCACCGCCGTCGCCACCGCCGGACAACCCGCCGCCAGCGCCTCGATCACCGTGACCGGCGTGCCTTCGTTGATGCTGCTAATCACCAGCGCATCCAGATCGCTATACACGGGCGGCAGGTCTTTCGTCCAACCGGTGAAGATCACATTTTGGCGCAGCCCTAACGCATCCACCTGCGCTTCGACGGTCTCGCGGGTTTCGCCATCGCCCACGATGACAAAACGGGCATTCGGGCGCTGCTGACGAAGGCGATCCGCCGCCTGCAAAAACAATGCGTGATTCTTGACCGGAACCAGCCGCCCGATAATCCCGATCAGCGGCGCATCCGCAGGGATATTCCACGCGGCGCGAAACTTCCCGGAATGGCGCGGCGTCCGGGCAAATACTTCCAGATCAAGCCCTAGCGGCAACACCGTGATGCGCCCTTTACGAGCCACATGATATTCTTCGGCCAGTTCGCGTCGCAAGCTCTCGGTGAGCGTGATGAGCGTATCGGACAGCCGCGCCGACAGCCGTTCCAGCATCAGGAACACGCCGGTGGTGGTGGGCTTGAAATAGCCGCGAAACACATGCCCGTGAAAGGTATGTACGATGACCGGCACACCTGCCAGCCACGCGGCGATGCGTCCGGCAAAACCGGCTTTGGCGGTGTGGGTATGCACAATGTCCGGTTTGAACTGGCGAATCAGGCGATAGAGTTTGAAGATGGTCACAAGATCGCGGATGGGGTGCAAGCCGCGCCCCAGCTCAGGCACGATGATCGGATGCACGCCGCGCTGTTCGGCGTAGTAGGTCATATCCCCTTCGGAAGGGTCAATCGTGCCGCACACCAGCACACTCTCATACGCCGGTGCAGTCAACTTTTCGGTCAGCAGCGAGACATAAATAGCCGGGCCGCCCACGTTCAAGCGGGCGATAATGTTCATCAGGCGAATCGGGCGTGGCGTGCTATCGTTCATTCGCCCTCAACCGGAAAGCCGGCCTCGCGCATAATCTGGAGATATTGCTGCCAAGCGGCCTGCGTGAGTTCTTCAATTTCAACAAAATCCGCAGACTCGGTCTGCGGCTTGCGCTTGACGGTCTCAATCGCTTTCTCGACCTGTAACACATGCTGCGCGATACCCATCAAGCGCCGCGTCAGCGCCAGCCCGCCGAAGCGTTTTTCCGACCAGCGCCAGACGTAATAAGTGGCGGCGAACAGCACGACAAAGCTCGAAATCGAAGTGCTTAGGCTCATGAAACTGCTCTGAAAATTGTCGTTCACATACGCTCGCGCATAGTTTCCGCCCAACCACGCGACCATAAAAGCCAGATACGGGAACAAGAGCGTCAGGAAAAGCGCCCTGAGAATCGCCCTTGTGTGGCGGCGTGTCCCGCGTTTGATGGCCTCAACCAGATCGCGTTCCCGCTGTATGCTGTCATCCAACGACCATTCTGACATGCCGTTTTTCTCCCTAGCGGTGTGTACAAGCGGCGCTTAGAGTTGATGATACAGCGCGATTGTCTGCTCCACCATACGCGCCGCGCTGAAATGTGTTTCCATGCGATCACGCCCCATCAGCCCCATGTGACGGCGCAAGGCGGGGTCTGCCAGCAGCGTATTCAGCGCGGCGGCCAGCGCATCCGCATCACGCGGCGGAGCCAGCAGGCCGGTTTCGCCATCGCTCACCACTTCGGGGATGGCGCTCACGGCGCTGGCTATCACGGCGGTTTGCTGTGCCATCGCTTCCAGCATCACCAGCCCGAAGCCTTCCCACAGGCTAGGTGCCAGCAGCAAATCGAAGGCCGCCAGCAAATCCGGCACATCCGAACGCCAGCCGAGAAAATGCACCCGTCCGGCTAAATCCGGTTGGGCGGCACGCGCCTGTAACTCGGCTTTCAGCGGCCCTTCGCCGGCCACCAGCAACCGCGCCTGCGGATGAACAGCGGCGACCTGCGCGAAAGCGTCCAGCCCGTAGCGCACGCCCTTCTGTTCCACCAGTCGGCAGGCCATCCCCACCCACGCGGCATCCAGCGGCAGGCCGAGTTCGGCGCTCAAACGGGCGCGAACCCGCTGGCGATCACGGGGGGGCGGCGCGGTATCCAAGCCGTAATGGATGCAGCGCACCTGTCCGGGCGCAGCGCCTTCAACGGCTTCGCTGAAACGGGCGATACTTTCGGAGATGGCGATTCCGGCGCGGGTGATGCGCCACAAGCCGCGATTGAGCATTTGCACCGGCTTGCGGTGACGGAAAGCGTCATCGTTGTGGCGGCTGCTCACGGTCTTACGCAAACCGAGAGAACGCGCCGCCGTCAATCCGTATAGGTCGGCGTGAATCAGGTGGGTGTGTACAACGTCCGGTTGCAGGCTGTGTAAATCCGCCCGCAGCGTCCGCCACAGCGCCGGATCAGCATGGCGACGAATGATGCACCGTTCCACCGGAACGCCTCTATCGGAGAACGCCGCCACATAGTCATCCAGCGGCTTATCGGGCTGCTCCAGCAACAGCAAACGCGCATCCACACCAGCTGCCCGCAGACCGGGCAGAAGCGTGAGCAAATGCCCTTCTGCGCCGGCCACACCCGTCGCCTTGATGAGGTGGACAACGCGCAGCGCGGTCATACTTGAGCGCGGTACCATTCGACGGTACGCGCTAGTCCTTCATCGAACGAAATGATCGGATCGTAGCCGAGCAAGCGCCGCGCCTTATCAATGCTGGCACGGGAATGTTTGATGTCTCCGGTTCGGCTTTCATCATGGAAGGGCGCAATAGCGGTTCCTAGCAGCGCGTTGATCTTCTGGGCAAGTTCAACCAGCGTGACGCGGCCTCCGGTGGCGAGGTTCATCACCTGCCCGTTAGCCGCAGGTGCTTCGGCAGCCAGCAAGTTGCCATGCACCACATTCTGCACGAAGGTGAAATCCCGCGACTGCTGACCATCGCCATGAATGACGGGCTGTTTGCCATTCAGCAGGGCGGTGATGAACAGTGGGATCACAGCGGAATACTGCGACGTGGGGTCTTGGCGGGGGCCAAACACATTGAAATAGCGCAGGCAGGCGGTTTCCAGCGCGTACACTCTGGCGAACGACTGACAGTAGTATTCGCCCGCCAGCTTCGCCGCGCCATACGGCGAAAGCGGCTGCGGCGACATGGTTTCGACCTTAAAATCACCCGGTTGGTCGCCATAGACCGAGGACGACGCGGCATACACCACCCGCCGCACCCCGCTGTCACGGGCGGCCAGCAGCACATTGAGCGTCCCCGTCACATTGTAATCGTGCGTGGTGAACGGGTCATCAATGCTGCGCGGCACGGAAGGCAGCGCCGCCTGATGGAACACCACATCCACGCCTTTGAAGATCGGACGCAGCGCCGCGCCATCGGTGATGTTCACCTCGTAAAACTCAAGATCGCCCGTCAAGGACTCCAGATTGGCGCGGAGTCCGGTGACAAGGTTATCCACCACGCGCACCCGATGGCCGTCTTTTAGCAGTCGTTCGGCGATATGCGACCCGATGAAGCCCGCGCCGCCAGTCACTACATAGCATTTCGACATAAATCACCCTTCGCTAAAACCAGCCATCCAATCGTTCAGGGCTTTGGCATTTGTGGGCGCTGAACCTTCCGGCGTACTACCATCATCAACAGGAATAGCACGGTCAGCAGCACCAGCCCCAGAATGCCCAACCGGAGCGCAATATCAGGGGAAGCCGCGCCCACCAGCAGCCCCAACGCGCCAAACAGGATAGCCGCGCCATAGAGCAGCCCCAACGTTTGGCGCTGGCTAAAACCGAGGCTCATCAGGCGGTGGGAAGTGTGGTCTTTGCCAGCCTGCGCCGGTGAACGACCTTCCATCAGGCGCGTGACCACCACCAGCGTAATATCGAACAAGGGCAGCGCCAGCACGAGAATCGGCACCATCCACGTTATATCCGGCGGTTGCGTGCCGAACGTCAGCTTAATCCCCAGTACCGACAGGATGAACCCCAGCACCAGAGCGCCCATATCGCCCATGAACACGCTTGCCGGGTTGAAATTATAGGCGAGGAAACCAACGGCGCTGCCTAACAGGGCGGCGGCCAAGCTGCTGACCAGCGTCAAGCCCTGCGTGAACGCGATCAACATGAAAAAGAAGGCGGCAATGGCGGTCATGCCAGCGGTCAGGCCGTCCATGTTATCCATGAAGTTCGCCGCATTCGTGACCGTCAGTACCCAGATAATCGTCAGGGGAACATCGAGAAAAGGCGTATTGAACAGGCGAATCTGAATGCCCGTCAGCACCAGACCACAGGCCGCCAGCGCCATCGCTACCAACCGGATGCGAATGCCGAGGTGATAGCGGTCATCAGCCAGCCCCACCGCCGACAAAAGCGCCCCGCCCGCCAGCACCGCGCCCAGTTCAGCCAAGTGCTGCGGTGGGCTGAACAGCAAAAGCGACACAGCCAGCGCCACATAAATCGCCAGCCCGCCCATCAGAGGTTTGTGGTCATGATGAATTTTGCGCTGATTGGGCTTATCCACCACTCCCAGACGCATAGCGATCTGGCGGGAAAGGGGCGTCAACCCTAAAGCCGCGCCAAAACCCACCACCAGAATCGGAACGAACTGCATCGCATCGGTCATAAGCACTCACCTTTCGGGCGTGAGTATACCTGAAAAGCCACAGGGCATGAAGTTCGACCTCCAACGCACCGCCGTGCTTCGGCAATCTGCCCAAATCGTCCCGTCACAGGGCAGGGCGAACGCTCAGGGTGGTCTTTGTGCAACCCGCATGAACCTTTAAGACCCAAATCAGACATTGGTAATATCAGAGTAGACAAGCTCAATATAACGCATTATAGTAGGAGTTGTGTGAGTATCTCCTCTGCCCGATCCACACCGCTCACACAGTCACCTCTCATCGTTTTGTCCGAGAAACCATTCAGTTTACCCCGGAGGAAACACCCGCTATGCCAACGTCTAAACAGCTCGAACCCACCGAAGACCCTCACCCCAACAGTGCGCCGACTCCTTCACTGGAAGCGCAGACGAACGCCCGTAAAACGCAGGCCAAGCACCTGCTGAAAGACGCACAAGCCGCGATTGAAGCCAACCAAGGCCCCCGTGCGCTGGGGTATCTGGAAGATGCTAGAATTTTGATCGGCGACACGCCCACCCTGATCGTGCTACGCGGCATCGCACAGTTATTAGCCGGTCATGATCTGGGGGCGCTGCACGATTTTCAGAGCGTCCTGAAGCGAAAGACTTCGGCGCGGTTGATCCGGCAGGCGCAATTGGGCGCTGCCGAGGCGCTGGAACGGCAGGGCGAATTTGATGCTGCCGAGGCCATGCTGGACACCGCTGGCGGCGATTCCACCGTGCAGCGGGCACGCCTGAATCGCAGTCGGAAGGGAGAACCGGCGATCAACGTGTGCCACGCATCGGATATTGTGATGCACGACACACTGGAACGGATACCCGCCGCGCCGAACCAGCACTACGGTTACTTCGCGGTGCAGGCCAATCAGGTCGCCCGCGCATGGAACGGCAGCGCGGATATAGACAACTTCCTGAATGCCAGCTACCAGTTTGTCGAACTGCTCGGTCAGCTGCGCAACACCATCGGCGACCCGATTTTCGGGCTGCGCTATAGCTGCGATCCGGCCAGCACCCCCATTCCCGAACAGCGCCAACTGACCATTGCGCTGATTGTCCGCGTGACTGGCGACAGCGAAGCCCAGTGCCGCGAGTATGCGCTCGGCCTGTGGGAAATGCTGGTGCTGCTGCTGCCGGGAACAGACAAGTCGTATTATTTCTCCCCGGTGGTGGATGAAACCACGCTGGTGCGGCTGTTAGCCCCGTTCCCGGTGGAGACCGTTTCGCAGATTGTGCGGCGCGAAGATGCGCCGATGGAAAGCGATGGACGGTATACCGTCTACCCGTTCACCGCCCGCCACCCGAACCTGCACGGGCTGTGCAAGGCGCTCCAGCAGCAAAAAGTGCCTTCGATGGTGAGCATTCACTTGCTGCCAACGGCGCTCATGTCGTGGGAAGCAGCCACGCTCGATCGGAATTTCTCCATGCGCTCGGCAGAAGGCGCTATGCCTAGCGGCGAAGATGATCCGGTGAACTCATGGCGACACACCGCGCCCCTGATGGCACAGGCGCAGGTGAACCTGTATCTGCGCGAGGCGCTGCGCAACAACGCCTATATTCTGATGGTGCATACCGCCTGCACCGGGCGCAACCCGCTGTTCGCCGCACAGGTGGCAATGGCGCTGTTCGGCCCGCAAGAAACCAGCAATGGCAGCGTTCATGGCGGCTACGAAGTCATCCATGCGTCCAGCACAGGCGAGGTGGATGCGGCGGTGCGTAACCTGAACACGCTGGA
>CAIPFY010000446.1 GCA_903864435.1 uncultured Chloroflexota bacterium
AGGCGAACTTGTTGCATCTTAATTGCGACAAGGCACACCAGTTGCTGCGCTGGCAACCCAAGTGGGAGGTTGCGCGCGCTGTCGGTGAAACTGTGGCATGGTATCGCGGCATCCATCAGGGGCAAAATGCGCTAGAGATATCCAGCAAACAAATTTCGGATTACATGGAGTCGTAAATGATCGAAGGTGTACGAATTACCCCACTCAAACAGATACTGGACGAACGCGGCAAGATCATGCACATGCTGCGTAATGATGCGGAAGGGTTTGCCGGATTTGGTGAGATATATTTTTCCTGTGTGCATCCCGGTGCGATCAAAGGGTGGCACATCCACAAAGAGATGGAGCTTAACTATGCAGTGCCGCACGGCAACATTAAGTTTGTGCTTTATGACGATCGCACCGATAGCCCTAGCCGCGGCGAGTTGCAAGAGATCTTCATGGGGCCAGACAACTATTGTCTGGTGACCGTGCCGCCCATGGTATGGAACGGCTTCAAAGGTATCGGCAGCGAGATGGCGATAGTCGCCAATTGCACTACCATTACTCACCGAGCGGACGAGATCGATCGCCTTGATCCGTTTGATCCGTCTATTCCTTACAACTGGGAAATCAAGCATCGTTGATGAATATGCGCGTTTTGATCACTGGCGGTCTGGGTTATGTGGGGGGGCGCATAGCTCAGCATCTGGCCGCAGATTCGAGTTTGAGCTTGCGGCTGACTTCGCGCCGCGCCGGTGCGCCCCAACCATCTTGGTTGGGCAATGGCGAGATAGTTCCATGGGATATTGCCCAGAATGGCAACGATATTTGCGCAAGCATAGATGCGGTGGTCCATCTGGCCGCGCTGAATGAGATCGATTGCGCGCAGGATGCATGCGCGGCGCTGGATGTGAATGGCATGGGTACGTTGCGCTTGTTGCAGGCTGCTCAGGCTGCGGGCGTTCGACGTTTCATCTATTTATCGACCGCGCATGTGTATGGCGCTCCATTGGTGGGCTCCATCTCGGAGCAGACGGTTCCCCGCCCCGTCCATCCCTACGCGATCACGCATAAAGTCGCCGAAGACTTCGTGCTCGCCGCGCGCGATCAGGGAAAGGTCGAAGGCATCGTATTGCGCCTGTCGAACGGATTCGGTGCGCCGATAGCGGCAGAGGTCAATCGATGGACTCTGCTCGTCAATGACTTATGCCGCCAGGCGGTATCCACTGGAAAGCTGGTGCTGCGATCGAATGGTTTGCAACAGCGCGATTTCATCACCTTGCAAGACGCGGCGCGTTGCGTGGCGCACTTCGCGGTTTTACCCAAAGCAGACTGCGGAGACGGCTTGTTCAATCTCGGTGGAGAGTGTTCGCGCAGCATCTATGAAATGACTCAACTGGTTGCGGCCCGCTGTCAGATTGTCCTTGGTTTCGCGCCATCTATCGACCGCGTCGAGCCGCAGCTTGGTGAGTTATCGCAGGCTTTGGACTACAGCATCGCAAAATTGAAAACGACGGGCTTCTCCCTGCAGAGTCGCTTTGAAGATGAGATCGATGCCACGCTCAGCCTGTGTCAACTGGCGTTCGGGGAAAACTGATGGACGAAGCGTCTGCCATGCAAGGCAACCCGCCTTGCGTTTCTGTCATTGTCACTACGTACAGACGGGCAAAGTTGCTGGCAGAGACGCTGGATTCGATTCGGGCGCAGACTTATACTAACTTCGAGTTGATCGTCGTTGATAACATATCTGAAGACGGAACCAGAGAATATGTGACCGGTATCGCCGACTCGCGCGTCCGCTATTTCAGAAACGCGAATCATGGCGTTATTGCTGTCAATAGAAACTACGGAATCCGGCAGGCTAAAGGTCGATACATCGCGTTCTGCGATGATGATGATCTTTGGCTGGCTGAAAAACTGGAGCAGCAGGTGAAACTGTTGGAGCAGCATATTGATGTGGTGCTGTGTTACACCCAGGCGGAATCGTTCTTAGACGACAAGATACTTGCTGCCCGGATGAATCGTCGCGAAGTACGTTCCAACCATTTCTTCCAGTTATTGCGCGGTAACTTCTTTCCCAATTCCAGCGTACTCATTCGACGCGACGTCTTTGAAGAGTTGGGCATGCTGACTGAAGATGCATCTTTGCGCGAGGATTATGAGATGTGGCTCAGGATTGCAGCGCGGCATCGCCTGATGGGTG
>CAIPFY010000447.1 GCA_903864435.1 uncultured Chloroflexota bacterium
GTCTAACGGAATGACAGGTAGCCCGTGATACAGGCCGTCAAACCCTTCCTGAATGCCGACCACTTCCCATTGAAAGTGGTTGTGCGCGGTCAACACCACCGCCCGAATAACCGCGTTCAATCCGGGGGCATCGCCACCCCCTGTCAAAATACCAATGCGCTTCATGAATCCCCTAGTTTCCCCATCGGTCGAGGTTAGCGCCCGAAGTAACTCCAGTAATTGCCATCTGCCGAGAGAGCATAGACGCCGCCTGCTGGCTCGCTGACGTAAATCGTCCCATCACTGCTAATCTGCACCTGAACGGTATAGGCTGTTTCAGCCTCCGTTAGCGCCCATCCGAGGCGACTGCGGGCAGTCGGTTGGTTGCGCCACAACAGCCCGAAGCCCCGCCGAGGTTGCCACGTTCCCGAAGGCGGCACACCTAACGCAGGGTCGGTATCCGGCATCCCTTCCACATAGGCATCATTAAACACCTGCCAACGCGGAGGTGTGTTGTCATTATACAGGGCATAAATGGCATCCTGCTGCCCCACCCACAACATGAACCCGTTCTGGTAGGGCAAAAAAGCCCCCATGCTCACCAGCGGCATATTCAACGGACAGGTGGTTGGTGCACCCGCAAAAAACCATGTGGTGCTGCAAACCACCACGCCCATCGCCGTCGGGATCGGCACCACGCCCTGCGCTGAACCGGCAGTCGTGGGCAACAGCGCCAGCGTAGGCGGCAGCAGCGTAGGGGGCGGCAGCGGCGGCAGGGTACGGGTCAGCGTGGGGGTGGCTGTCGGGGTTTTGCTCGGCGGCAGCGTGGAAGTCAGAACCACGATATTTTCGCCCACCAACTGGGTAGGGGTCGCTGTATCACGGTTCAGGGAAACCGGCGTGGGAGTCTGCGGTTGCGGGCTGGGGGTGGCACTTAACACCCGCGTAGGCGCAATGTCGCCGGGGGCGAGGGTGATCTCCTGAATCAAAAGCGGGCCATCGAGTCGTGTATCCCCTTCCGGTTGGCAAGCCGCCAGAATGGCAAGAAGGACGATCAACAGGCTCAGGCGCACGGGTTGTTGACGAATGGCTCTCATAACATGCGATTTTATGTGTTCCCGTGCCGATCCGCAATTATTGATCTTTCATCTTCGTCTGTATTCGGGTATCGAAAAGCAAGCCGCGTATGATATGCTTTAGCAATTGGTGTTTTTCTGTAACGGAACGCTTGTGCCGTATCAATCCAGCGGTGATCGCCGCAACAATGTTCAATTAGGCGTCGGGAATTCGGTCTGGGCCGGAACACCGCCGCCTGCCATCCCCGAACGGGCACTCGATGGGATTCCCGGTTGTTTAGCGTGGCTCGCCCTACTGTTTTCAGTAGCGGCAGCCATTGCATTCCCCCGTGCGCTGTTGTTAGTCGCCGCTATGCTAGGGTTCTATTCCGCCGTCCGATTCCTGTTCGCCGGCATCGCTAATGTGATGGGACTACGCAACATCCGCGCATGGGAAGCGACCGACTGGTACAGCCGTTATCAAGCGGATGCCCCGCCGGATGCGCTTTCATGGGATGCGGTTCAACACATCGTCATCATCCCCAACTACAAAGAACCGGACGAAATTCTCACCCGCACCCTCGAAAATCTCGCCGCGCAGTATGAAGCACACAAACGCATGACGGTTGTGCTGGCGATGGAAGCCGCCGAGGAGGGCTGCGTCGAACGGGCGGAACGGCTGGTGGCGGCTTATGCCTCACGCTTTGCCAATCTGTTTTACACCGTTCATCCACGCGGCCTGCCGGGGGAAATGCAGTGCAAATCCGCCAATCAAGCGTGGGCAAGCCGCTGGGTGAAGCGCCAGTTGGTTGACCAGATGGGGTACAACCTCGATCATATCGTGGTGACGACACAGGACGCCGACTCGCTCTGGCACCCCCGACACTTCTATGCGCTCACCTATCTGTTCGCCACCACCCCGGAGCGCACGCTGCGCTTCTGGCAAGCGCCCATTCGCTACCACACCAACATCTGGGACATCAACCCGCTGCTGCGCATCGTCAACGCCTATTCCACCGCTTTTGAGCTGGCCTATCTCGCCGCACCGTGGTGGATTCCCATGCCCATGTCCTCGTACTCGCTCAGCCTGAAACTGCTGGACAGCAGCGGCTACTGGGACAGTGATGTGATCGCGGACGAGTGGCACATGTTCATCAAAGCCTACTTCGCCCGCGAAGGCGCGGTGAAACTGGATCGCATCTTCCTCCCCTTCTCGGCTACCGCTGTCACTGGCGAAACACTCTGGCAGGCAGCCAAAAATCGCTACCAGCAAACGCTGCGACACGCATGGGGCAGTAAAGAAGTGGGGTTCATTGTTGCGAAAATGATAGAACACCCGGAAGTCGAATTTAGCATGTCGTTTCAGCTGTTGTTCCGCGTCGCGCATGATATTCTGCTGGCAGGCGCGGGCTGGATCATCCTGACGGCAGGCGCACAACTTCCGTTCCTGTTCAACCCCGGATTACTGCCGCAAATCCTATCCGAAGGCGCGAGTAATCCGTCGTATTTGCTGCTGCAAATCGCCTTCGGGCTGGTATCGGTACTCGGTGTCGTGTTCTGGTATCAGGATGTGATCGTGCGACCACCGCGCACCCGCCCGCAAACCTTCAGTGAACGCATTTTCACGCTACTCAGCTTCCCGCTGCTGCCCATCATGACGCTCATCTTCGTGGCGCTGCCCACCCTCCAAGCGCAAACCCGCCTACTCGTCGGCATCCCGCTACGCTTCAAAGTCAGCAAGAAAATCTGACCGCACCACCACCTTCTTGTCCATTTTCAGGAGAATATTCAGCATGGCAAAAATTGGTTACATTGGTCTGGGCATCATGGGCGGCTCGGTTGTCCGCAACCTGATGAAAGCCGGGCATGAATTAGTCATCCACAATCGCAGCCAAAAGATTGTTCAAGAGCTGGTCGCCGCTGGAGCCACACCAGCCGATTCCCCCAAAGCCGTCGCCGAGCAGGTCGAATTCGTGTTCACCAACCTGCCCGACTCGCCGGATGTCGAAAAAGTGGTACTGGGCGAAAACGGCATCATCGAAGGGGCGCATGAAGGGCTGATCTATATTGACAACAGCACCATCAAGCCCGAAACCGCCCGTATCATCGCCGAACGCTTGGCTGCCGTCGGCGTGGCGGCGCTGGATGCGCCTGTCAGCGGTGGGGACGTGGGCGCGAAGAACGGCACGCTCACGATTATGGTAGGCGGCCCGCAGGATGCCTTTGATCGCACAGCGCCTCTGTTCGCCGCGATGGGTAAAGCGTGGGTGCTGGTGGGGGATAGTGGCGCGGGGCAGATCGCCAAAGTTTGCAACCAGATTATCGTCGGTGCGCAGATGGTCGGGCTGGCAGAGGCGCTCATCACCGCGCAAAAAGCGGGTGTTGATCCCCGCCGCGTGGTAGACGCCATCAAAGGCGGCGCGGCGCAGATGTGGACGCTGGATGTGAAGCCGCCGCGCCTGTTCGCAGGGAATCGCGGCCCCGGCTTCAAAGCCCACATGCAGCACAAAGACCTCGGCATCTGCCTCGACACAGGCAAAACCTATGGTATTCCGCTGCCCATGACCGCCGTCATCCAGCAGATGTATACCGCCATGCTCGAAATGGGACACCGTGAACTGGACAACAGCGCCATCATCACCGTCTACGAAATGCTGACCGGGGTCAAATTGACCGAGAACCCGCCAGAATAGCAAAACTTTTGCTATACTGCGCGGCAAGTAAGCGAGATAGAAGATAGAAACGAGACGACTGTGAAAGAACGTGTGCAAAAGCTGATGGCGCAGGCCAGTGTAGGGTCGCGCAGGGCTTGCGAGGAAATGATCCAGCAGGGTCGGGTGAAGGTGAATGGCAAGGTCATTCACCCCGGCGATCAGGCTGATCCACGCTTGGATGTCATCGAAGTAGATGGCACCAAGTTGGCGTTTCCAGACGAGAAAATCTATATCGCGTTCAATAAGCCGCGCCATGTGCTTTCCACCGATGAGCCGCATGAAGGCGACAACCGCCGCAAAGTGCGCGATTTCATTCCAATGGAAACCCACCTGTTCAGTGCCGGACGGTTGGATGCCGACAGTGAAGGCTTGATGGTGCTGACCAATGATGGCGACCTCGCCAACAAGCTCACACACCCGCGCTTCCGCCACACCAAAACATACAAGGTTGTGGTCAGCGGGTTGCCCACACAGGCCGTCCTGAACCTCTGGCAAAAAGGGGTGACAATCGAGGATGAAGAAACGGGCGAGAGCTACCAGACAGCCCCCTGCACCGTCATCATCGTCGAAGGTGGCAGCAAAGAAACTACCCTGCGCATCATCATGACCGAGGGCAAAAAGCGGCAAATTCGCCGTGTAGCATCCATCCTCGGTCATCCGGTTAGATCGCTTATCCGCACGCACATTGGTCGCTTGGGCTTAGGCACGCTCCGTCCGGGCGAATACCGGGAACTGGGCGCGGGCGATCTGGCGGCGCTGAGACGTTTAGCGGAAGATGCACCGAGCAGCAAGCGCCAGATGCGAAAGATGGCACTTGAAGCGTCGGATGCCCGCCGCAAACCCGCCCGTTCCACCCGCGACTCTGCCGAAGGTGGCGATAAGCCGCGCCGCAAGCCCTTCCGTCCTACACGCGACTCTGCCGAAAGTGGCGATAAGCCGCGCCGCAAGCCCTTCCGCCCTACCCGCGACTCCGCCGAGGGTGACGACAAGCCGCGCCGCAAACCCTTCCGCCCCACCCGTGACTCTGCTGAGGGTGACGACAAGCCGCGCCGCAAGCCCTTCCGTCCCACCCGTGACTCTGCCGAGGGTGGCGACAAGCCGCGCAGCAAGCCCTTCCGTCCTACACGCGACTCTGCCGAAGGTGGCGA
>CAIPFY010000448.1 GCA_903864435.1 uncultured Chloroflexota bacterium
CCCCGCCCCGACAACGCCGATTCGCAACAGGCGCGAGTCTTTCTCGATCATCTCAGCAACGTCCTTTCGACATCAACTCAGCAGCAGCGCAGCCGCACCGATCACGCCGGCATGTTCGCCATGATGGGCGTAGACAATCTCGACATCGCGGAAAGGCTCCATAGCCTGTGTTTCGATCACGCGGCGCACATGCGGCTCCAGCAGCGCCGCGCCCGCCATCACGCCGCCACCGAGGGCGATTCGTTCCGGTGAGAACAGGTGCAGCAGGCTGACCAGCCCACGCCCGATGTACTCCCCTTCACGGCGGACGCAATCGAGCGCAGGGGCATCCCCCTGCACCGCCGCCGCAAAGATGTCGGCAGGGGTCACTTTGCCGGCGATGGCTTGCGCGTACAACGCCGACTCCGGTTGGGATTGCAGCGTTTCCGTCGCCCAACGTGCGAAGTTAATGCCCGAAGCGAACGCCTCCCAGCAGCCCACTTGCCCGCAAGCGCAGACGGGGCCGCTGCCTTCAATCTGAATGTGACCGACCTCGCCGCCTGCGCCTTTGCGCCCCAGTAGCAGTTGACCGTTGGTGATGATCCCGCCGCCGATGCCCGTGCCTAGCCCGATGTAGATGAAATCGCGGCAGCCTTTGCCGCTGCCCATGTGCCATTCGCCCAACGCGGCGGCATTGCCGTCGTTACCTAGCACGACTGGCAGACCAATGCCTTTTTCCAGCATGGCACGCAGCGGCACATCCACCCAGCCTTTCAGGTTGGGCGCACGAAACACAACCCCTTCAAACGGATCGAGAGGGCCGGGCGAGCCGATGCCCACGCCCTGAATATCCGAACGGCTGATGTCGCCCATCACCTGCTCGACCAGCGCCACGATTTGCGCGGCGACGGCTTCGGGGCCAGCGGTGGCCGCAGTAGCCACGCTATGATGCTGCAAAATGTGCCCCCCGGTATCCATACGGGCTGCCCGCAAACTGGTTCCACCGAGGTCAACGCCGATCAACTGCTTCACGTCCGTTCTCCTTATCACGCCACAAGCCCGCGCTATTTCGGCGGGCGCTTGCGGGTTACATTTTTGAGCCTTCATGCTGTATTAAATTTCGGGGAAAAATACACGCTCTATTATAACAGCGCCCTTAGAACCTCACTACCTGCATGGCGAAAGCCAAACCAAGCAGTCCACCCGCACACTTCCGCTATGGTAATATGCCCGTGCATGATCGGTTGCCCTACTTAAGAGACAAACTATTTTGCGTAACTTGAACCTGAAAATGCCCCCCGCCCTACGCTCGCGTGATTTCCGGCTTGTGTGGATGGGCGAAGTGACCTCCACCATCGGGTCACAAATGCAGTTGTACGCGCTGGACTGGCATGTGTTCCAACTGCTGCGCGGACAAACGGTGAACGCCGCCGGAATGACCTTGAGCGCGGAAGCACTGGGGCTGGGGATGCTCGGTCTGGTGCGGATTGTGCCGATCATTATTTTCGCGCTGGTGGGCGGGATGCTGGCCGATTCGAGTGATCGCCGCAAAGTGATGATTATCACGCGCATCCTCGCGGCTATTCTCGCGGGCATACTGGCTGTCGCCACGCTGACCAACCATGCCACGATAGGGCTGATTTACGCGCTGACGGCGATGGCTTCCGGCATCACCGCGTTCGACAGTCCGGCGCGGCAATCGTTCGTACCGAACCTCGTCCCCCGCGAACACCTCGCCAACGCGGTGAGCCTGAACACGATCATGTGGCAGTTGGCGACGATTACCGGCCCTGCCCTAACGGGGTTGGTAATCGGCGTGGGGTTGGGCGGCCTGTCACCGGATAAAACGCAACTGACGGCGAACATCGGGATTGTGTACGCCATCAACGCGCTGAGTTTCATCGCCGCGATCATCGCGCTTTCGCTCATCAAAACGCGAGGGCGACAGACGAATACGACCAGCGGAATCGGCATCAAGCCGCTGGTGGAAGGGCTGCGATTCACCTATACCACGCGGGTGATCTGGGGTTCGATGTTGCTGGATTTCTTCGCCACCTTTTTCGCCTCCGCCCGCACCATGCTGCCGATTATCGCCACCTCGGTGCTGGGGCTGAACGCTGTCGGCTACGGGCTACTGGCTACCGCGCAGGCTTTAGGGGCGCTCATCACCAGCGTGGTGATGACGCTGCGACCGGAAATTCACCGGCAGGGGCGCGTGCTGATGTGGAGCGTGGCGCTGTACGGCGTGGCTACGGTCATCTTCGGCTTCTCGACCTCGTTCGTGGTGTCGTATATCGCCTTTGCGCTGACGGGCGTGGGCGATACCATTTCGACCATCATCCGCGCTACATTGCGCCAGATCATGACCCCCGATCATCTGCGCGGGCGCATGACCAGCGTGAACATGATCTTTTTCATGGGCGGGCCACAACTTGGCGAACTGGAAGCAGGCGTGGTAGCCTCGGCGTTTGGTGTTCCGTTCGCCATCATCACCGGCGGAATCGCAACCGTGCTGCTCACGGCAGGGATTGCGTGGCGGTATCCGCACCTGCGGGATTACACCCGCGATGACCGGGAGGCGGCGGCCTGACACTGCCGCCGGATGCCGAACGTCAGATGAACGCAGGCTGAATGAATTGCAGCCGAATCCGTGCGGTGCTAGAATGCATAACAGGTTAGTACGCTCAAACCATGCTGTGAGATGAAGCCTGATATGCACAAACAATTCTCAGGATACTCCAATTTCCGCACCCTCATTCGCGCCGCACTGCTGCTGCTGGTACTGGCGCTCAGTGCTTGCAACCTGACCTCGCAACCGCCGACAGTGCCGCCCGAAGCCAGCCTGCCGCCCTCGCTGAAACCCTCGGTGAGCATTTCCTCACCGGCAGACGGCTCGACAGTCGCCGTGAACACCCAGTTGTTCGTGACGGCCCGCGCAACGGACAGCATCGGCGTGACCCGTGTGCAGCTGGTGGCGAACAGCCAGATCGTGAAAACCATCTCGTCCGAAGCGCCAGCGGGACAGCAGGATTTTCCAGTGTTGCTGGACTATACCCCCCGACAGACGGGCGCGGTGACGCTGCAAGTGATCGCCTATCGCGGGGCGCTGGCAAGCGACCCAGCCATCATTAACCTTGTGGTAGGACAGGCGCAAGCCTCGGTGACACCCACTATTGCGGTAAACACGGGCGGCGGCGGCACCACGCCGATCTACATTGACCCGAACGACCCCACCTGCCGGGCGCTGACGAATAGCGCATTGAACGTGCGCACAGGCCCCGCGACGACCTTCCCGCTGATGCAGACGACGCCGAACCCGCTGCCAGCCGGTACAGTGGTGCCGATCATCGGGCGCGTGGCGGATAACTCGTGGTGGCAGATCGCATCCGGTTTCAACAAGGGTTGGGTGAGCGCGGCCTTCACCTCGGTCTATGGCATCTGCATCAACGTGCCGATCATTACGACAGCCACGATTACGCCGACGCTGACCCCGTTCATCGCACCCAGTTTCACGCCCACACCCAAACCGCCCACGCTGACCCCCACACCGGGCAAACCCGATCTGGTGATTTCCAGCATCGGCGGGCCGACCAGCGTGACCTCACCATGGGGGCCTGTCACCTACTCGGTGACGATCACCAATACAGGTAGCGGCCCCAGCGGGTTGTTCAGCAATCAGGTCATCCTGCCGGATGGCACCAGCGCCGACCTCGGCACCGTGTCAAACCTCAACGCGGGAGAAAGCATCAGCCTAAACATTGATGTGAGCTTCCCCGGCGTGGGGGATTACAATCTGCAAGCCAATGCGGATGTGGCTAATGAAGTCACTGAAGTGAGCGAAGTCAACAACAGCGCCATTATCGCCATCAAAGCCGTATAAGGACGCGCTTGCCCCTCACCGTTCAAGGTTGATGGGCAAGCCGCTACACGGCATTGCTGGTATCAAGGGACGGCTATAGAATTCAACTATGGCAATACGTGTACTCATCATCAACCGTCAGCTCGTCACCGCCGTCACGATCAAGCAGGCGCTGGAACAAACGACTCTGTTTGTGGTTCGCCCGTTTACGACGGCGGACGCCGCGTTCGATTTCCTGCGTGAACACCCGCAGGATGTGGCGCTGGTAGATTTCGATCTTCCGGGACGTTCCGGCGCGAAAGTGGTGCAGCAGCTTCGCAGCCTGCAACCCGATATCGCCGTTATCGTCAGCCCGAAACAGCCGGACAAAGATGTCGCGCATCTCAACTTGAACGGTATGCTGGACATGCCGTACACGACGCGGGACATCCTCCCCTTAATTGAAACCGCGCTCAAAACCACCATCAATTACCCCAGTCAAACGCGACGAATCGGGGATGAACCCCCGATCAGCGGGCAAGCCACCACACGCGGGCTGAGCAAAAAGGGAGATGCTCCCCTCAACACGCAGTTCGGGAAAACGCTGCCGCTTGATCCGCAGCACGAAACCGGAGAGGGCCGTGGTGGCACGGCGATCCTGCCGGAGATGCCGGTCAAGCCGCCGCGCAAACCCGCAGGTACGGAACAACCGCCGCCACTCATCACGCACATCCTGAACGATGCACCACCGCTGCCACCGGAACCCACGCACACGCGCCTATTTGAAGAAAACGTCGCGCCCTCGAACGAACCCGCGCAAACTTACCTGTTTGGCGACGATGTACCCGCATGGACTCCACAGGCGGAATCGGAGCCGTTAGATTACTTTGCCGACGATGCGCCGCCCTGGATGCAGACTCCCGTCGAACCAGCGAAGTACACGCGCATTCTTGACCCGAACGACCTGCCGGAAAATGCCAGCGGGACGCACATTCTGGATGAGCCGACGGTGGAAGCGAGTTACGCCCCGCCCTCCTTAGCGGGAACCCGTTTGCTAGGGGAAGGGTTTGAGATCGAGGCGGAGGACGCGCCCTTTGCGGACGAACACGCCACCGTCCCCAACAACGCAGAATTCACTCCGCTGGATGATGTCCTACGGAGTTTCGGGCTGGATGTCGAAGAAGTTGAAATCCCACCGCCGCCGGACGACACCTCGGAATATGTACCACGATTTGAAGGTGGCACGAATAAGCCGCCAAGACGCCCTTCCAAACTGCCGGAATCGTTTGAGCCGCCCACTGTAGAAGGTGATACGCCCGCAGTTCCCATGCAGGACTCGGACGCGGTACGCCAATTTTTGGCAACCAGCGACTCTCACCCGCAAACAGGGCGCTTTGATGATGTGTTGGATGCCATCACCCCGGATGATGTGAAGCCCAAACACCAGCAGCAGGTGGATTTTGAAGGTCTGGTACGCTCGTTAAGCAGCGAACAAGCCCATAAGCCGCTGCCCAGCCGCCAGCAAGATTCGCTCGACATGATCCTTTCGACGGGCATGGAATCCCTGCTGCGCGAAATTGAAAAGACCAAAACAGGCCCGCTGCCGGTGAAACCGGAATCACTGCCGGAGCAGCCCAAAAAGACCGGGACGCCGCCCAAAACAACCTCGCGGATGAAAGCGCCGAAAACTCCTCCGCTATCCGCATCGCAGCAGTTAGCGGCTGAAGAACCCGACCTGCCGACCTTTGCCGAAAGCGGGACAGTGAGTGATCTTCTGGTCGGCGTGACCGACTCCAGCTTCCGCAACGTGATTGCGCTGCTCAGCGGCGAAGAACTCCCCCCACCGGAAGAAACGCCAGAGGAAGACCCGTTTGCGGATTTCTTCAAGCCGCAAGACCCCCCGCAGCAAGCGCCCTCCGGGACGCCGGAGCAGCGGCACATTCCTTCGGTGCGGCAACGAACACAGCAACCGCAGCCCACCGCGCAGAACTTTGATTTTGATGCACTGGCCGCCAATGAGCCGGAACCGGATGAAGAAGCCAGCGTAGCCAGCGTGGTTTTGCAAACGGCGCTACAAGAACGAACGCCCAGCGGCTTTTCGATTGACAACTTGCTGGCGGATATTCAAGAACGGCTCACCGAGCATCAAATTCGCATCCGCCCCCTCCCCTCGTGGGATATGGACACCAGCGCCTTCCGCGCAGTGGTTGAGGAGAGCCGCCCCAAGACCAAGACTAAACCGCGCAAGCCGCCCACCATCCCCGAAGGGGACATTCGTGAGCCGAGCTTTTTGCCCGATACGCTGCCGCCGGGGCAGGTCGTTCCGTCCGTCTCATCGGATGCCAGTTCCACCTTCTATAGCGATGATGCCACGCAACCCGCTGCTTCGTTCTACGAGACGATCCAGAACATTCCTGCGGACAGTGAAACCCGCCTTGATGTTGCCGTCAGCGGAAATGAACCGGAAGAATTGTCGTGGATGGCTGATCTTGTGCAGGCCATCAACGTGCCGACCACAGCGCCGAGCATCGAAGCCGAATGGTTGCCCGACTCACCAGAAGCTGATTTTGAAGCACCGCCTATCGAATCAGAGCAAGCGCAGCCCGTTTCCCCACTCTGGTTGCCCGATCAGAGCGAAGACGCGCCGCTGCAAGCGCAACCGATCAGCGACTTTGATGCGGACTTCGCCACGCTAAACGAAATTGAAACGCCACAAACGGACGAGGATTTCGCCGCATTGTTCGGAGCGACCACACCCGCGCCTTATGAAACCGAACCTCCAGCGATATTGGACGGTTTCGCGGCGCTGTTTGGAGCCGAAGCGCAGCCCGCACCGGATGTGGATGCGCACCTACCCACCGCCGAAACAGACGGGACAGATGACGATTTCGCCATGTTGTTCGGAACCGCCACACCTGCATACGATGCGCCCTTACAACGGGCGGATGACGATTTCGCCACGTTGTTCGGAACCGCCGAACCCACATACGATACCCCGGCACAGCAGACGGATGACGATTTCGCCGTGCTATTCGGAGCCGACGAGCCGGCATACAGTGACGATGCCCCCGTACAGCAGACCGATGACAATTTCGCTGTGTTGTTCGGAGCCGCCGAACCCGCATACGATGCTCCCGCACAGCAGACCGATGACGATTTCGCGGCCTTATTCCAGAATCAGCCTTCGCTGGAGGATATGGACTTTCACGCCCCTATCGAGGGTTTGGAGAACATCGAGTTCCATCCCGAACAGCAAGCCTCCACCGGCTACTCCGAAGCACTAGATGCCATTCTGAGCGCACAGCAGGCTAACGAGGCCGTTCCCGGCGGCGAAAATGCGCTGGTCGCACCCTCCGCATTTGAAGACCTAATGTCGTCGCTGGTAAGCACCTCCCCGGTATCGCCACAATCCTCGTGGGATCAACCACTGGTCAACGAAGGCGGGGACAGCGGCTTGATGTGGGATGATGGCAGCGCGAACGCCGAAAACGTCGCGCCTGCATTCCTCGGTGAATGGGCTGCTCCGGCAGATTGGACGCCGGATAAGCCAGTACCGGCCTTCAGCGACATCGAAATTGACCCGAACGCGAAAACACCCTTCGCCGATGATCTGGCGCTCACCGTTCCCAACGCAGCGCCCGCACCGGGTGAATGGTCGCTGTCGGAAGAAACACCATCTTCTGCCCCGCAACTGGATGAATGGTCGCTACCGGCTTCCAGCGGCGCAAGCGAGGAAATGCCACCACTGACGCAGGAAGATGCTTATCTGGCACAACTTGCGTTGAATCTCACGCAGATGTCGCTGGAAATTAGCGCCGAGGCCACGCTAATCACCCGCGCCGACGAAATAGTGGCCTATGCCGGTCATCTGTCGAAAGTGGACGCACAAGAACTGCGACACGCCATCAATAATGACTTTCAAACAGACCCCGAAGGCGCTCGCCTGCGCTTCATCGTGCTGCCAAGCAGCGGCAAAGAGTACATGCTGTACTCCATAGAGACGGTCGGCGATCTCGTTCTGTCGCTCATTTTTGCCGGAACAACGCCGATCCGCACCATCCGTCAACAAGGCCAGCGACTACTGGATGCACTGGCCGCCGTCCCTGAAACAGTCGCCATGCCGGAAGCGCACCCCGTCGAAACACCCGCCATCAGCGCCCAATTGCCTGTCGAGGAAAGCCCGTTGACGCTGGAACCCTTCACTTATCTATGGCTTCTGCGCGATCCTCATTATGCGCTGACCGAAGATGTGGGCGAGGCGATCATCACCGGACTCAGGATGCAGCTGCGGGAACGGCGCTGGAAAATACAGGATGTGCAGGCGGCGGAAGATTATGTCTATATGCAGGTCGAAGTACCGCCTGACCTGCCGGCTAATCAGGTCATCCACGACCTGAAATCCCGTTCTGCCGAGATTGCTCACGCGCAAAACCCCGACCTGACGCCACAGTTGTTGTGGGCCGATGGGTACTTGCTCCTGACGCCGGGACGCGGCCTATCGGTGGAAGAAATTCAGGAATTTATCAACTTCCAGCGCATGATGTGAGCAGACACACCCTCGCGTAAGATCGCATAACCGCCACAAGCAGCGATTGCGGCGGTTATGCTGTAAAATAGCCCAAATGTTCAATCGCAACCGGGGTAACACAATGGCTTCCCGCCCGTTATTCGTCCTCATTGATGGTCATGCGCTGGCCTATCGCCAGTATTTCGCGCTGCAAAAATCCGGCTTCCAGACCCGCGCCGGCGAACCGACTGCCGCCGTATTTGGCTTTGCACGAACACTGCTGGACATTCTGCAAAAGGTGAAACCGGCCTATATCGCGGTCAGTTTTGATCGCGGACTCAGCGGACGTGACGCGCTTTATAGCGAGTACAAAGGCACCCGCGAGAAGATGCCGGACGATCTGCGCCCGCAGCTAGACCGGATACAAACGCTGGTGGCGGCCTTCAACATGCCGATTCTGGCGCTGGATGGCTATGAGGCGGATGATGTGATCGGCACAACCGCGCCACAGGCCGAAGCGCAGGGCGTGGACGTGCAAATCGTGACCGGAGATCGTGACCTGCTGCAACTGCTGACCGACTCGATCCATGTGCAACTGCCGCGCCGGAACGAGAATGATGTGGTGTACGATGTGGCGCTGTTCCGCGAGGAATACGGGCTGGAGCCGTTGCAACTGATAGAGCTAAAGGCGCTGGTGGGCGACACTTCCGACAACATCCCCGGCGTGAAGGGGGTGGGAGACAAGACCGCCACCACGCTGCTCCAGCAGTACCAGACCGTTGATAACCTGTATGCTCATCTGGACGAGATCAAAGGCGCGACGCAAAAGAAACTCATCGAAGGGCGCGACTCGGCTTACCTCAGTCACAATCTGGCGCGAATCCGGCGCGATGTGCCGATCACGCTCGACCTGAAAGCCTGCCTCTCGCACGATTTCGATGTGGCGACGGTGGACGCGCTATTCGGTGAACTGGAGTTCCGAACGCTGCGTAACCTGCTGCCCAAAGCGGCGGCGCAGCTCACCATGTTTGCGGCGGAAGCAACAGCCCCCGCCGAAACGCCCGCCGAAGAAGCTGCTGCGCCAGTCATCGAAACCGTGATTGTGCGCGATGAAGCCACGCTGCGTGAACTGGTGGAGGCGCTGAACGCCGCCCCGCTGATCGCCTTCGACACCGAAACCACCAGCACCGACCAGATGGCGGCGCGACTGGTGGGCATTTCGCTGGCAGTATCCGGTGAGCGCGGGTACTACATCCCGGTCGGGCATGTGGTGGAACAACCGCTGCTACTGGGACTGGAAGCCGAAACAGACAGCCAGCAGCTTCCGTTGCAACAGGTGGTGGAGGCGCTGCGCCCTGCCCTGACCAACCCGACCATTGGCAAGGTGGCGCACAATGCCAGCTATGATGTGGTCATGCTTCAGCGGCACGGGCTGGATATCGCGCCGGTCACGTTCGATACGATGGTGGCGGAATGGCTGCGGAGTCCTGAGAGCAAATTTCTCGGCTTGAAAAACCTCGCCCGCCAAGAGCTTGATGTTCACATGACGGAAATTAGCGACCTGATCGGCACGGGCAAAAAGCAAATCACGATGGACACCGTGCCGATTGAACGCGCCGCCCCGTATGCAGCAGCGGACGCGGGAATCACGCTGCGGCTGACCGAAAAACTGCGCCCCGAACTGGAAAAAGCCAACCTGCTGGAACTGATGCAAACGCTGGAAATTCCGCTAATTCCGGTGATCGTGGCGATGGAACGCGCCGGGGTGCGCTTGAACATCCCTTACCTCGCCCACCTCAGCGACCGGATGCAAGATATGCTCTCGGCGCTGGAACAGACCATCTTCGATCTCAGCGGCGGCTATGGTTCGTTCAACATCAACAGCCCTAAGCAGTTGAATGATGTGCTATTCAGCAAGCTGGGGCTGCCAGTACAGGGGTTGAAAAAGACCACGCACGGCTTTTCTACCGATGCCTCGGTTCTGGAAGGGTTGAAAGGCGCACACCCGATTGTCGAGAAAATCCTCGACTACCGCGAAGTCGCCAAACTCAAAAACACCTATGTGGATGCGCTCCCCTCGCTGGTCAACGCACAGACCGGACGGGTGCATACCAGCTACAACCAGACGGGCACCAGCACCGGACGGATCAGCAGCAATACGCCCAACTTGCAGAACATCCCCATCCGCAGCGATTTAGGGCGCGAGGTACGGCGGGCATTCGTGGCGGACGCGGGTAAAAAGCTGCTCTCGGTAGACTACAGTCAGGTGGAACTGCGAATACTGGCGCACATCAGCAAAGATGAAACCCTGCTAGAGGCCTTCGCGCAAGGGCAGGACATTCATGCCGCTACTGCCGCCGCCGTCTATGGCATCCCGCTAGAGGACGTGACCAAGAACCAGCGCAGTTTCGCCAAGCGGGTGAACTTCGGCCTGATCTATGGCATGGGCGCGTTCCGGTTGGCGCGGGATAGCGACCTGACGCTCTCGGAAGCAAAAACCTTCATTGACGCTTATTTCGCACGCCTGCCGGGTGTAAAGCAATATCTGGACGAAACCAAGCAGGCGGCGCGGTTGGGGCCGATTTACACGCTATTCGGGCGGCGGCGGGAGTTCCCGCTGTTGC
>CAIPFY010000449.1 GCA_903864435.1 uncultured Chloroflexota bacterium
GTGCGAGATTCACGCGCTGCCGCACGAATCTTAGCACCCGAACGGGACGGTGATGTTGGTCGTTTTCCCCGCGTCATACAGATCATAGCGGATCAGGATTTGTCCGCTGACGGGCAACTGGCGGTCAAAGATGACCGCGTTGGTCACATCAAGGTTCAAATAGAAGCGCACCACCACGTTGCGAGCCGGTGCCACCCACAATTCACCGCCGGCCAGGTTCAGCGTGCCGCCCTGCTCCAGATGCACATTCGGGAGATTGAGCGCGTCGGCAGTAAACACATACTGCCATGCTTCCTCGCCATTGATGACGGCTTTACGAGCGACAGGTACAGCCTGCGTCACCCCGCCAATGAGCGTACCCGCGCGCAGGACGGCGGCGGTTTGCGCGTCCACGCCTTCGGTCAGGCATTGACCGTTTTGCACCAGAAACGAGTCGGGGCCGAGGCGCACCGCCTCGAAGCTGCTGTCGGGGCGGCCTAGCAGTTCGCCCGCCGTCTGCACCAGCACCCGCCGCGACGATCCCACACGGTTGAAGCTGATCTGCGCGTGGGTAGTGGCGCTGGTGGTGCGGGTGGTACGGGCGAACACGCCGTCAAATTCCAGTTGCACCTCGTACCGCGCACCGTCCAGATCATCCAGATTGGCATCCACTTCGGGGAAGGAAACCGAGTCGCGGAAACCGGGGGGCGGGGCGTTGGCGGTTTGCGCCTGCGCCGTCGCCAGCGCGTCAAATTGTGCGGGGGTGGGGATGTCTTCCAACCGCTGCCCGCGCTGACCGGTACATCCCGCCGCCAGCAGCAGCGCGAACACGAACATTCCGCGCAGCAGGGTGGACATAAGCAACCTCTTTTGAATGTGTTCCAGCATAGGATGAAGATTCTACTGGTCAAGGCGGGATATTGACAACCCTATGCCCATCCGCTAAAATGCCAACTGCTTAGGAATGCCGTCAACCGCGTCTTGAATGCCCTGACTGCCTCATGGTACAATCCCGGCATAACCGGCCACCATAGCTCAGTTGGCAGAGCGACCGCCTTGTAAGCGGTAGGTCCTGAGTTCGAGCCTCAGTGGTGGCTCTTGCAGAACAATTTGGGTCAGTGTCCCGAGTGGCAAAGGGGGCGGACTGTAAATCCGCTGGCAGACGCCTTCGTAGGTTCGAGTCCTACCTGGCCCACTTCAGATCGAGCGATCTGAACGCAGTAGAGAGTGCCTTTGTAGCTCAGTCGGTAGAGCACACCCTTGGTAAGGGTGAGGTCATGGGTTCAATTCCCATCATAGGCTTGGTTCGCTAGACGTGATAGTGGTAGTAATGATGGAGAACAACGGTGGCGAAAAAAGGTAACCGCGTCATGGTGAAGATGAAAAGCACCGAGAGCGGACACATGTATTACACGCAAAAGAATCGGCGCAACGATCAGGCACGGTTGGAACTGAAAAAGTACGACCCGTTGATCCGTCGCCATGTGGTCTACCGCGAGTCCAAATAAAACGCGGTTTCTAGGGGAGTAGCTCAATTGGCAGAGCAACGGCCTCCAAATCCGTAGGTTCCGAGTTCGATTCTTGGCTCCCCTGCTTTTCTCGTAGGACACCGTCGTTGCAGGCGGTGTCTTGCATAGTGGTAAAGTTCAGTTTTCAGGTTTGGCCGGGGACGTGGCCCGGTTTCTTCCAGAAAAGTATTCATGAGGAGAGGGCAGCATGTCCGCCGAAGACACACTGAATGACAAATCCAAGCGTCGTCGTGGCGTTCGCCAGCAGGAACCTGCTGTCGAGAATACGGATATGGACGATGAAGTGATGGACGACGAAGGCGAAGACGACGATAGCAGTTCGTCGCGGGGCATTTCCGAACGCAAAGGCCGTGCCACCCCCAGCCGCCGTGCGCTGGAAGTCGTAGAAGAAACGCAGGAAGGCAACATCCTCACCCGTTTTGTGGCGCGTATGCGCGGCTACATCGAAGGTGTGCGTTCCGAAACGCAAAAGGTCATTTGGCCCAGCCGCGAAGAAGTGCGCCGTTTGACGGTCATCGTGTTGATTGTGATGATTGTCGGCTCACTGGCACTGGGCTTGTTGAGCCTGTTGTTTAACGTCCTGATCGCCGCTGGTTTGACTTCGCCCATCGTGTTCATCATCATGGTGGTGGTGGCAGTGATATTCTTCGGGGTATACCTGCGAGCCAGTAACCAGCGCACCAGCGCGTTCTAGTTCACCGCAGAGAGAGTTGGATCGAGGATGACAGGCATGTTTGACGACGAACGCGAGGAGCAGGACTACGACCCGGAACCCGTCTATCTGGATACTACGCCAGTACGGGACGATTCCGATGATGATGGTCTGCCGCCCCTTCTGGACGAGCCGACCGACAAAGGCGATGCAGGCAAACAGTGGTATGTCGTCCATTGCTATTCCGGCTATGAGAACAAAGTGCGCTTCGCCATCGAACAGCGCATCGAAACTATGGGGATGCGCGACAAAATCTTCGATGTGATTGTCCCGACTGAAGAAGAGATCGAGGTGAAGGATGGCAAGCGCCGCACGGTGGAACGCCGTGTCTTCCCCGGTTACATTCTGGTTGAGATGAAAATGGACGAAGACTCGTGGTATGTGGTACGCAACACCCCCGGCGTGACGGGCTTCGTGGGGATGGGCAACGACCCCACGCCCTTGCGTCCCGATGAGGTGAAAGCCATCATCGCCCGCATGGACTCGACCACGCCGACCATTAAGGTGACGTACAAAGTCGGTCAGAAAGTCCGTATCATTGACGGGCCGTTCAACGACTTTATGGGACTGGTCGCGGCGATTGACCCCGACAAGTCGAAAGTGCGCGTGATGGTCAACTTCTTCGGGCGCGATACCCCCGTTGAACTGGACTTTCTGGAAGTCGAAAAAGTGTAGTCTGCTGGGCGGTTCTGCCGTTCAGCTTCGCATCGTTCGTGGGAGGGCGCGCCGCGCCCATTTGAACCACTGGAGAATATAATGGCAAAGAAGATCAAGGCAATTGTCACACTGGCTATTTCGGCGGGTAAGGCCAATCCGGCTCCCCCGATCGGCCCGGCGCTGGCGCAGCACGGCATCAACCTGATGGCGTTCTGCAAGGAATACAACGCCCGCACCAGCAACCGCTTGGGCGAAATCATCCCGGCGGAAATCACCATCTTCAGCGATGGCTCGTTCAAGTTCATCCTGAAAAGCCCCCCGACTTCCTTCCTCATTAAGAAGGCGGCTGGCATTGACAAGGGTTCGACGACTGCCAACACCGTCAAGGTGGGACAGATGACCCGCAAGCAGGTGCGCGAAATCGCCGAGATTAAGCGCCCGGACATGAACACCAAAGATGTTGATGCCATCATGCGCCAGATCGAAGGCACCGCCCGTAACATGGGTGTGACCGTCGTAGACTAGCGCCCCGGCGCTGACCGCTATCACCCCGCGCCAGTCGTGGGGTGTGGATGTTCGTATTTCGTCATCGTTCGTGGGAGGGCGCGCCGCGCCCATTTGAACCACCGGAGAATAAAACACATGGCAACACATGGCAAACGCTACCTGAACGCCCTTAAGCAGGTCGAGCAGGACAAAGTTTACACACTGGCTGAAGCGGTCGCCCTCGCAAAGCAGATCGCCAACACCAAGTTCGATGAAACCCTTGAAATGCACTTCCGCCTCGGCATTGACCCGCGCCAGAGCGATCAGCAGGTGCGTAGCACCGTTCTGCTGCCGCATGGCCTCGGCAAGACTGTGCGCGTTCTCGTTTTCGCAGACGGCGACGATGCCCGTAGAGCCGAAGCCGCCGGCGCGGATGTGATCGGCGACGATCAGATCATCGAGAAGATTCAGAAAGAAGGCTGGATGGATTTCGATGCGGCCCTCGCCGTGCCTTCGATGATGGCGAAGGTCGGTCGCGTGGCGCGTATCCTCGGCCCGCGTGGTTTGATGCCCAACCCGAAGGCGGGTACGGTTGTCCCCGGCGACGATCTGCCCCGTGCGATCACCGAACTGAAGGCTGGTCGTGTGGAATTCCGTAACGACAAGACGGGCAACCTGCACGTTCCGGCGGGCAAGGTCAGCTTCGATCCGGTCAAGCTGGCGGAAAACGCGCAGGCCGTGCTGGATGCGGTTATGCGTAATCGTCCGTCGTCGGTGAAGGGCGCGTTCATTCGCCGCCTCGTCATCACCTCGACGATGGGCCCCAGCATTCACGTCGAAATCGCAGGGCACTAAACGCGCTCGGCATTTGCAAGCATCCATTGAAACGCGAAGCGGGCTACACAACCCGCTTTTTGATTTTCGCCTCCACCGCCGCGCTGCTCAGTTCGCGCAGCGCGTCCGCCCCCACCCAACGCGCCGCCCGTGCCGGATGTGCCTTGAGCGCCGCCGCCAGCGATACGGCCTGCGGGTGTAACGTCGCGTTGCGCTTGCCGATCTGCCGCAGCGCCCAGTTGACTGCCTTCTTCACGAAGTTGCGTTCGTCCCCCGCCTCGCGTTCGATCAACGGCAGAAACGCGAGGAAGCGTTCGTCCGGCGCTTGCTTGTCATGCACCGCCAGCATTGCCATTAGCACGAAACCCGCCCGCTTCACAAACTCGCCCGCTTCGGCGCTCCACGCCGCCGCCTTGTCATAGGCCAGCGGGGTCTTGTCGAACAGATTGCTGCACACCTGATCGCACACATCCCAGCTATCAAAGTCGCGCACCCATGAGTCCATTTGCGCTTCAGTGAGCTTCTTCGGCTCATCCACCAGCGCGGCGAGGATACGCGCTTCGTGAATGCCACTCGCCCACAGTGCCAGCGCCAGCGCATGATCGCGCCCCGTCTGGCGGGCGAGGGTGCGTAGAGTCGCAACCGGAACGCCTAGCGTATGGGCGGGATTGATGCCAAACCGCGCCATCCCCGCCACATTGTCCGGGTTGGCATGTGTTCGCAACAGCGTCAGAAGTGCTTCGGCGGTGGTCATCAGAAAGCCTCCTTTATCAGCGATCCGCCCGAAATGCCTGATCTCCATTGTTTCAGTCGAATTTTAGCGTAAAGGCTTTTTTTACAAATTTTATGGCCTCACTGCATAAAAAGGTTTGCCTGAATTCCCTTAACGGACTACAATATTTCTTTATCTTTCTTAAGTCTCCATAAGCATTTCAGGGAGATGCTTGCTATGCCTTCACGAATCGGTTTGAACATCATCGGACGTACTGCAAATGTGGTGGAGACGCTGGTTAAGGTGCAGCCCGCCGCAACCCTTGTAATGAACAATCTTTCGCTGGCGCATGAACTGACTCATGCCCTGCCGAACACCATCGTTTGCTTCCGCGATTGGTCACTGGGCGACGAACGCCACCTGACGATCAACCCGCAGCGACAGATTGATGTGGCGCTGTCTCAACATAATGGTAAGCCGAATCTGTGGTTTTATACCACCAACGAAGCCGGTTTAGCGCCCAATATCCTCGACTGGCATCTCAAGCTGCTGAACAGCCCCGCCCATCTGCGCTGGATCGGCTTGAATCCGGCGGTGGGGACGACGCCGCACAGCGCAACAAACTGGGCCTATACCGAAAAATTTCTGCGTGCCATCGTCCCTTACCGTGACCGCTTTATCTTCGGAATGCACGAATATGCCGGCGGGGTTCCGGTGTCCGGTCTGCCGAACTATACCAACCGCATTCAGAACTGGGATGGCGAGGTGATGCCGGCTTATCACTGCGGGCGCTTCCGTTATCTGGAACAATTCTGTGCGTCCAAAGGCATTCCCGCGCCGCGCATCATCCTGACCGAACACGGGTTTGATGATTTGGGCGACATCAAAACATGGTTGAGCAGCCTGCGCGTGAGTCCCGGCTATGGCAACATCCGGGGCTGGAAGTCGCTCACAAATCAGTGGTACGACTGGTATCGGGGCAAAAGCTGGTCGCCGCAGCGGACGCTGTTTGAAGCCTTCTCGTGGGCAGATCGCAATTTGTATCGCGGGTCATCGGTGGAAGCGCAGTTGATTTTCTGCTGGGGGTCGAACGGCGATCCGTCGTGGTTGCAGTTCGATGTATCCGAGGCTACCGAGTTTTTGCAATTGTGGCAGCGCGATGCCACCGCGAACACGCCGGTTACGCCGCCGGTCACGCCACCCGTCACGCCGCCGGTCACGCCACCCGTCACGCCGCCCGTCACGCCACCCGTCACGCCACCCGTCACGCCACCCGTCACGCCACCCGTCACGCCACCCGTCACGCCACCCGTCACGCCACCTGTCACGCCACCTGTACCCGAACCGGAACTTGTGAAGCCCGTTCCCGTGCTAATTCCCGGTCTGTCGTACACGCTGACCATGACCGGATCGTATGTCAATTTGCGCGACAAAGCGGGTTCGCCCAACAAAATCATCGGGCGCGTCAACCGGGATGAGATTGTCATCGGGCTGGAAGAAACCCGCACGACCGGCAACGAATACTGGCGCAAAGTGCGTTTGAACACCAATCAGGAAGGGTGGGTCAGCTTACAGTGGTCAGTCAGAGCCAAAGCCTTCATGGTGACATTCGTGCCGATGCTGCCCCTCACCGTCAAAGCCGTTTCGACCTCTAGCTATCGCATCATGATCCGCCTGAAGCCAACGATTGCCAGCGCCCGGATGAATGTCATCAACCCGAAAGATGAGTTTGAAACCACGCAAAAAGAGGTGGAAGTCGAGCGTGAAGGGCGCTGGTTGCAGGTGAAAACCAATAAAGGTGAGCTAGGCTGGGCAAGCCTCGAATACCTGACCTACAAATTGGTCTAAGTTCCCCGTTCACCCGCGCCCCCTTACAAAGGTGGGTTTACCATAGCGTGCATTCCCCCCTCTCCAGCGGTACTCCGCGTGATGTTGAGGGGGCGGGGTGAGGTTCTTCCCGCCCCCTGACCCTCGCAGTCCATTCGTTGCCAGCAGGGAAGGAGTGCGCTATGCTTTCCCCATCCTTTTCAATGATCTTTGTTATGTTTGAGGAGATTTTATGCGCCCTTTTATCATTGATACTGATACCGCCTCCGACGATGCCGTTGCGCTGATTATGGCGCTGCGCTGGCCGGATGTGGATGTGAAGGCGATCACGGTGGTAGCGGGTAATGTACCGCTGGAACAGGCCGTCAGCAACGCGCTCTACACCGTCGAACTGTGCGGCAGTCAGGTGCCGGTGTATGCGGGAGCCGACCGCCCCATTCTGCGCCGTTATGAACATGCGCAGTGGTATCACGGCAAGGATGGTCTGGGCGATCGGGGCTACCCGCCGCCGAAGGGCAAAGCCGCCCCCGGTCATGGCGTGCAGGCCATGATTGACACCATCATGGCGAACCCCGGCATTGTGCTGGTCACGCTGGGGCCGTTGACGAACATCGGGCTGGCGATCCGGCAGGAGCCGCGCATCGTGGAGAATGTCTCGCGCTGTGTGATGATGGGCGGCGCGGCTTGCACCGTCGGCAATGTCACCCCCGCTGCTGAATACAACGTGTGGGTTGACCCCGAAGCCGCGCAGATCATGTTCAACTCCGGCATGAAGGTCGAGATGGCAGGTTGGGAACTGTGCCGGGGCGACGCCAACATCCGCATGAACGAGATTGACCTGATTAAGAGCTTCAACACCCCGCTGGCTCATTTCTCGGTGGATTGCAACGCAACCGCCATCGAAGCCAACTTCACCCAGTCCGGTGAACGCGGCATCGCCCTGCCCGATCCGGTGGGTATGGCAATCGCGCTTGACCCCGAAGGCGTGATTAAGCGCAGCAGTATGCACGATGTCGTGGTGGAAACGCAGAGCGAACTGACACGCGGCATGACCGTTGTGGATCAACTCGGTGTGGGACGTGATGAGCGTAACCGCGCCCTGTGGGATGTGCTGGCGGGGCCGCACAAATCCATCCGCGTAATCTGGGAGATTGACATTCCGCGCTGGAAAGAAATGCTGTACACCGTCCTGCGCTAACCGTGTATTCCCGTTGTTTCTACCGCCTCACCCCGCGATGGGGTGAGGCGTTCGCTTGACTCTCGATAGGCTTGGGGGCGGTGGATAATGACCCGTTTTGATGTAACCGCGCTGGGCGAGATCATGCTGCGCTTCAGCGTTCCGGCTGGCGACCGCTTGGAGGTGGCGGCACGTATGGATGTCGCGCCGGGGGGCGCTGAAGGCAATGTGATGGTGGCACTATCGCGCTTGGGGCGGCGCTGCGGCTATGTGACCGCGCTGCCCGACCATGCGACAGGCCGCTTGATCGCCACCGCGCTGCGCGGTGCGGGCGTGGATGTCAGCGCCTTGCTGTGGCGGCAGAACGGACGTGTGGGGACGTACTTCATCGAGTTTAGCGCCCCGCCGCGTCCGATACAGGTCATCTATGATCGGGCGGATTCATGCGCCGCGCACCTGACCGCCACCGATCCCGATTGGGATTATCTGCTGGATACGCGCCTGCTGCACATCACCGGAATCACCCCCGCCATCTCGCCATCCTGCCGCGAAATGACCGCCGAAGCGGTGCGGCGGGCGCGGGTTGCCGGTGTTCCCCTCAGTTTCGACATTAACTACCGTTCTAAGCTGTGGAGCGTTTCCGAAGCCGAAGCCGCGCTGCGCCCGTTGATCGAAGGCGCGGACATCCTGTTCTGCAAACGTTCGGATGCGGCGCTGTTGTTCGGCTGCGGCGGCGATGCGCCGGACGCGCTGCGAACGCTGGCAGCACAAACCGGCGCGAAACAGGTCATCATGACGCAGGGCGATCAGGGGGTGCTAGGCTGGAGCGCCAGCGAAGGGATTGTCCACCACGCACCGGCGCTGCCGGTGGTCATCCTCGACCGTATCGGCGCAGGCGACGCGCTGGCGGCGGGTGTACTGGATGGCTGGCTGGACGGCACACTGGAACAGGGGTTGCGGCGGGGGACGGCGCTGGCGGCGCTCTGCCTGAGCCAGCGCGGTGATCTGCTCATCACCACCCGCGCCGAAGTGGAGGCGCTACTGGCGGCGGGCGGCGCTGGCGGCGTGCAGCGATAAACCCGCCTTCTTCATGAATCGCCCGAATGCAATTTGTGCTAGTCTATAGAGATGCTCACGACATCCACGTTTTCCCCCCTGCGCACGCTGGTGTTTCTGGCGGTGGCGCTGTTCTGCGCGGCGCTGCTGATCGTGCTGCCGCCGCCGCTGCCCACGCTGCTGCTTGTCCTCCTCAGCGGCACGGCGCTGTGGGTTGCCCCGCGCCAGCTACGCCTGCCGCGTTTGCTGGTGCTGCTGCTGGCGCTGGCATGGGCGCAGACACAGATTTACGCCCTCGCGCCGGCCTTCAGTCAGACGGTTTTCACGCTGGGGCTGATCGCCGGTTTGCTGCTGGCCGCGTGGCGCAACCTCGAACAACTCGACCAATGGGTATTGAACGCACAGAAAGCCTTCCGGTGGATGCTGGAACGGCGGGCGAGTTTCGGGCGCGGCCTGCTGCTGCTGGCGCTGGCCTTGTGCGGCGTAGCAGCATGGCGCTTTCAGGTGGCGGTGCTGGTGGGTGTGCGTCCGGTTGACGGCTTCCTGCTGCTGCTGGCGGCGGTGGCGATGGCTGCGACAGGGCATGTGCTGTGGCCGAATGCGTTCCCCCGCCATCGAGTTTCCGCCGTCCTGTCCGGCAAGGGGCAGATCGGCGGGCGCGGGTCGGCGGTGGCGCTAGGGGCGCTGCTGCTGTGGATTTGTGCCGAGATCAGCGGGAACGTGCTGCGTTTGAATCTGTTCGCGGGAACGTGGTACACCGTGCAGGCGGCGCTGCTGCTGTGCGGCATGGCGTTCGTGGGCTATGGACTGGGCGGCAGGCCACGCGGAATGGTTCTGAACCGGCGGGAGGCGCTGCTGCTGGCAGGGGTGCTGCTGCTGGCGCTTATGCTGCGCGTGATCGGGCTGGAAAGCACCATCCACCGCTTTGTGGATGAGATTCATTCGGTGGATGCCATTGTGCGGCTGTGGGGCATTCCCGACACGCCGATTCTCACGCCCTTCGGAACCATCACCGCCTTCCCATGGCTGTACCCGCTGGCACAGTCGGCGGCGGCCAGCCTGTTCAGTCCGAGCCTGCTGGCGCTGCGCTTGCCGAGCGCGATCTTCGGGACGCTGACGGTGCTGGCGCTGTACGCACTGGCGCGGACTCTGTTCGGCTGGCGGACGGGGCTGGTGGCGGCGCTCATTCTCGCCACGCTACCCGCGCATATCCATTTCAGCCGTCTAGGAATCAACAATATCGCTGACCCGCTGTTCGGGGTGCTAGGGCTGGCGTTTCTGGCGCGTGCCCTGCGGGATGGGCAGCGGTCAGATTGGGCATGGGGCGGCGTGTGCATAGGGCTGACGCAGTATTTCTACGAAGGCGGACGGTTGCTGTACCCGCCGCTGGTGCTAGGCTGGTTGGGGCTGGTGGCGCTGGTCGGCCTGACAGCGGGCGAACGTGGCGCATGGATCGGGCGGCTGCTGCGCGGCGGGCTGCGGGCGGGCGCGGCGGCGCTGCTGGTGGCGGCGCCGGTCTATTACGCCTATGCCGGTGCGGGATCGCTGCTCACACCGCGCCTGCAAAGCGAAGCGCAAACCGACCCGCCCACGCCGCAACAGACCTATGAACGCGCCGTGTATCCTTGGCTGATGCTGCTCACCGCCACCGATCAGAGCTGGTTCATGAATGGCGAAACGCCGTTCGTGCTGCCGCCGCTGCTGCCAGTGTTCTTGCTAGGGGCGGCGCTGACGCTGGCCTGTTGGCGGCAACAGTGGGCGCTGCTGCTGCTGCTGTGGCTGGCGCTGACAGCGTTCGGCAACGGATTGCTGCGCGATGTGCTGTGGTCGCCGCGTTATGTGGTGGTTTTTCCGGCGTTGGCGCTGCTGCTGGCGTTGGGGTTGCGGCTGGCGCGGCGGGTGCTGTGGCCGACTCTGTGGGGCGGACGCTGGCGACAACGGGCGGGCGCGGCGCTGCTGCTGGCGCTGGTGGTGCTACAGGTGGTGGCGTTCGCGCAACTTCAGACGCGGTGGTACAGTCTGTTTCGCCCCATCGGTGACTGGGAGGATGCGCTGTTTCGCAGCGCCGATCTGCCGCCGGATACCGAGGTGTATATTCTGGTGCCGGGTGTCATCTGGGAATACAACGTGAACGCGATGCGGGTGTTCTTCGATCTGCCCCGCCGCATCTACCATCTGTTTCCTGAAGAATTGACCGACGACAACCTGACGGCGCTGGCGGCGCGTGCGGAGAAGCAGGCTTACACGTTCTTCGTCAGTCCGAACGATACGGCGACACTGGCGCGGTTGCGGCGCGTTCTGCCGCTGCTGCCGCCCACCTTCAGCCCGTTCAACGTGCCGCCGGAAGATCAGCTAGGTCTGTACCGCGTCCCGCGTTTCACCCACAAGCCGTAGGGGCGACCCTCTGCGGATCGCCCACGTTCAGATAGTCGTCCGCCGGGTTAGAGGTTGGCGATCACGCTGGCGGTGAAGTCCTTCGTGGACATCGCGCCCTGCGTGTAAATATCTACCGTGTGGTCGCCTTCACTCAGCGTCACCCGCACAGCCTTATCCACGCGATCCGCCGCTTCCAGCCGGTTCCAGTAATGGCGCAGCAGCATCGCCACGCTCATGATGGCGGCGGTGGGGTTGGCGATCCCCTTGCCGGCGATGTCCGGCGCGCTACCGTGAACCGGTTCGGCGATGGCGACACGATCACCGAGGCTGAGCGAAGGTGCCAGCCCCAGCCCGCCGCCCCATGCCGCCGCCATATCCGAAAGGATGTCGCCGTACAGGTTGGGGGTGAGGATGACATCAAAACGGTTGGGGTCTTTGACCATCCAGTAAGCCGCCGTATCCACATATAGCTCATCGGTGATAATCTGCGGGTAATTCGCCGCGATTTCCATTGCCACGCGGCGGAACAGCCCGTCCGACTTGGGCAGCACGTTCGCCTTATGGACGATGGTCACTTTCTTGCGCCCCACCCGTGTCGCCAGTTCATAGGCCAGCTTCGCCACGCGCTCGGTGGCTTCGCGGGTGATGACTTTTTCGGCGATGCCGGTTTTGCCTTCGTTTTCCATGTGTTCGTGACCGATGTACAGGTCTTCCGTGTTCTCGCGCACCACCAGCATATCCACCCCTTCACGGGAGGTAGGGACGGGCAAATGCTGGGCGGGGCGCAGGTTGGCATAGGCCAGCAGCGTCCGCCGCAGGCGCACGATGGGCGAGAAGTAGCCTTCGACCGGATAGGCGGGCGATGAGGTGGCACCGAACAGAACGGCAGTACAATCGCGGGCGGCTTGCAGCGTTTCTTCCGGCAACGAAGTCCCGTTCTGCTGGAAGCACTCAAAGCCAGCCGAAGCGGTGCGGATTTGCACATCGGGGGCGACCCGCAGCAGCACATCTATAGCGGCAGGGATGACCTCGCGGCCAATGCCATCCCCTTCGATCACACACAGTTCAAGCGTTTGCGGTTGATTATCCAGACCCATTGTTCACCCTTCGCATGTAGACAGCACAGAGTCAAAAAAGGACGGTCGTTAGCACGTCCAAAAACGAACAAAACATCTGAAAAGAAGGGCTTATTTCTTTAATTGCGCTGTCCGGACTCTCATTGTGCCTAATCTTGGGCGGTGTTGCAAGCGGTTTATGGGCTGGCGCATATTCCACTTTGGTGCATTCCCCCTCGTCTCCGGCTTTCAGGGATTAAAAAGGGCGGGTTTTGAAGGATTGCACCCGCTTAAAATGTCACTATCATCAACAGGAAACAAAGGGGAGCGCCGATGCCAGAATTGACCATCATGATAACCGGACACCCCGCGTGGGCGGCGGCGCTGCACACAGCACTCGGCGGCGCACGCCTGCTGCATGATGCCGAACGCCCCGCCGACCTCATCGCCCGCCTAGTGGACGACGCGGTGGATTTGATCGTGGTGGATGGCGCGGATGCCGATTGGCGCGAATGGACAACCGCCCCCAAGCGCAGCCCGGCCACCCGCCGCATTCCGGTGGTGCTGGTGACTACCGACCCCGCCATCCGTGCCGACGCGCCCTCGTTCGGCGCGGACGCGACCCTGACGCCGGATGAAGTGGCGACGCGCCTGCCCGCCCTGATCTACGAACAGGTTAGCCTGCCCCGCGCCCTCCAGCAAGCCCGCTTGGAGTGCGACTGCGCCGCCGATCTGCCGCCGCTGGCGCTGGCCGGCGTGGAAAAGTTCAACGCGGGCGACTACTACGCGCAGCATGATCTGTTCGAGAGCCTGTGGATGCAAACCGAAAGCCCGGTGCGCGATCTGTACCGCGCCATCTTGCAGGTGGGCGTGGCCTATTACCAGATTGAGCGCGGCAACGGGCGCGGGGCGCTGAAGATGCTCCTGCGCAGCCGGCAATGGCTGTCGGCGCTGCCGGATGTGTGTCAGGGCGTGGATGTACGCGGCCTGCGCGAAGACTCGGCACAGGTGCGTGCCGAACTGGAACGCTTGCTGCCGGATCGTCTGAGCGCGTTTGACCGTTCGCTGTTCAAGCCGCTGCGCCGCGTGTGAGAGGGGCAAGAAGCTGTGTCCAATCACTCAGCTTTATGAGAAATCGCGTCGAATAATTTCTTAAGGGTTATGATGAAATTATCCGTCTGTTCGGCAGTGAGGGTATAAAAATCGTTCACGCCAGCAATCCGAATGGCTTTTTGCTGGCTAATCTGGAAAATTTCGGAGAATGCGCTGGTGTTGATGAGAATGCGGAATCCGCCATATTGGGGCTTTGCCCATGTACACAACAAGACACGATCATTGCCTTGTTGAGGAGTATATGAAATGCTCTCCTGATCGAAATTAGGATACAGACCAAAGGTAGTAGCAGCGATATAGACCTTCCGAAATTCATCTCCGATGCCGTTAGCGTCCGCCATTTGCTGCAAAACACGTAGTTGCCCAGAGGGTGCATCGGGCAGCGGGGTTCGAGAGGCTTTTCTACTAGGCGCGGGCGGTACGGGCGCATCCATATCCATCTCAGCCCCGGACAGATGGCGCAGCAAAATATGTTCCCCATCGCTATTGCGGTATACATCAAACAAAACCACATGAATTAGATGTCCATGAAAGGTGGTGTGCTTGGAAATCCGGTCAAGGTTGATGTCGCGCTGCGTCCCCACCACATATACCAGAATCTCGGGCTGCGTAAAGATGCTGTTGCTCAACCGATTCTTCTTCAGGAAAGCAGGCAGATTCAAACCGCGCTTTTCAAGGCAGGTCTGAGCCAGTTCCTTGAGTTCCTGCGACGTGAACGACGCTACCGCGCCGGCATAGTCCAGAGCCTGCGCCACTGTCTCGCGGCGCACAGAACTACGCTTGATTTCAACCACCGCCCATTGTCCCTGTCGGTTCAACGCCAGCACATCCAGAATGCCCGTGTTGAGCTTGATCTGCCGCCCAATCAGGAGCAAATCCGAATCCACCAGCGTCGGATCACTCGCAATCCAGTCCTCGAGGTCTTTCTCATACGCGAGCGTGGCTGGCACATACTGCTGTGGCGCGGCATTTTCCGCCAACCGCCAAATTGCCAAATTGGTACGATCCGAATCAGTCACCGACTCATCTCCTTAATCAACAGGCGAGAATGCGTAAATCCCTAGTATATCGGGCGACAATTGCACATTTTTAGTGTGAATAGAAACAAATAGAAAAACCCTAATTCTTTTAAGACCTATATCTAGTTACTATTACAATTTTTGTTAATGCAAGCAAAAGGATATTAATTATTATGGATGGTAAAGTATGGCGTGGTCATTGGGCAACTGGCAATCCCGATGCTGTTTACGAGGATGGCAAAATTTGGCTAGATCGTTGGAAAACCGGTACTCCCGATGCTGTCTATGAAGGTTTTGACTCCGGCGGCGTGGTTGCCGCGATACTTCTCTCTATAGCGGTACTCCGCGTGATGGTTGAAGGGACTGAGGGATGAGGTATTTCGTTTGGGATGTCCTACGCCTGTATTTCCTCGATGGACACGCGGCGGTTTTCGCGGGCGCTCAACTGGCAGGCGGACATCACCCGCTGGATTGCGGCGGCTTCGGCGAAAGTCGGGTGCGGGTCGGTGTCTTCGAGGATCGCGGTGATCCAACCGCGTGCCATGTTGTCCTGTTCGCGGAAAATGTCCTTGTAAGTGTTGTGGACGGTATCGCGGCGGGCGTTACCCCAGATGTCATCCGGGATGGGGAGTTCCTGAACCATGCCTTCGCCCATTTTCGCCCCGCTAACGCGCTGGAGGGTGTTCCAGTCGTTGAAGTAGTACAACGTGCCACCTGCGCCGTGTAGCTCGATGTGATGGGTTTGCCCGAAGGGAGTGTCCTCGTAGCACACGGCGGACACCACGATCACGCCTTGCGCCCCGTTCTTGAACTGGAGCAAAATACTGGCGCTGTCGTCCGCCTTTTCGTAGTCGCTCCCGTCCGGGCGCGGCGCACGCGGAACGAACGTACTCAACTGGCACATGACCGATTCAATCTCGCCATAGTACCACTGCGCCAGATACAGGAAGTGCGAACCGATGTCGCCCACCACGCCCGCCCCGGATTCTTGCAAATCAAAGCGCCACAGATAGCGCCCGTCACGGGCATACCCGGTGTAGTAGCGCATGTTTAGGTGATACGGCCTGCCGATGTAACCTTCGTCCAGCAGCCGCTTGAGATAGCGCGTCCCCGGCATGAAGCTGTAGGTGAAGGGGACGAGACACTTTTTGCCGCTGGCTTCCGCCGCGATGACCATTTCCATCGCTTCGGCGTAGTTCATCGCCAGCGGTTTTTCGCATAGGACGTGCAACCCGGCGTCCAGCGCCTTAAGCGTCATTTCGTGGTGGGTGTTGTTGGTAGTCGAGATCAGCACCGCGTCAATCAAGCCGCTGGCGATCATCTCGTCATAACTGGTGAACACATGCGGAATGTTCCATGTGCGGGCAATCGCTTCGGCATTTTCGCGGCTGCGCCCGCACACCGCCGCCAGCACCGCGCCGGGGTGCTTACTCACGGCGGGCATATACATTGCGTCCGCCCACCAACTCGTGCCCACCACGCCCACCGAAACTTTTTTGTCCATCTCAACACCCTTAATTTTTCATCGCGCAAAAAGCCATACCAGTGTAATCATACCCCTGTACGGCGCATCCGGCTCATTTCTAGCGCCTTCTTGTTCACCGGAGTGACAGCGATTGAGCGTGACTTCCAACGTAAATTGAGACGAGACTCGCCCTCCCCACGAGAAGCACCGCGACTGGACGTCCAAAAAACGTGAGACTGAATCCAATGTAACTTGAGAAAAACGGTGCTGTCAGGCGAGTGACAGCACCGCTGCGGACTGAGCCGCATCAGAACGGAATCTGCTCATCGGGTTCGCTGTGACCGCTGTCGCCATTCTTGGCGCGGTCGAGCAGCACGAGGCTGTTGGCATCCATGTCGAGACTCGGCTGAGGGGTACCGCTCTGGTCAACCCATGCACTCGGACGCAGCCACTCGCTGGTCGCTTGAATCAGGCTGCCTCGCTTCACGTACTACTGGGCGATGTCTGCTAGGCGGTTCCAACAGTTGACCCGCCCGCACCCTTAACGTCTGCTTTTCGCCTGCGCAGTTCTTGCGACTGACCGCTACTGATGAAGGAGGCAACCCGCTGCTCACCGATCTGCCGCACCGTTACCTCGCCACCCACAAAACCGGTCACCAACATCGTCATCATCGTTCCCATGAGATTCGCTCCTCGGACTTTGAAACCGCCCTGCGCCTGTTAGTCTCGGCAGAACAAATCGACGGTACGGGGAGATGCGGAGCGGAGGCGCGTCATGGGTCACCGGATGACACGGTTGAGCGGTGCTGTCAGGGGGAAAGGATGTGGATTTGAGGGAGCAGGTGGCTTGTCAACTCGGTGCGAGTGCGTAGAGCGCGGGTAGAAGGCGTGTGAGTGCTGCTGCGCCTCGACTGGCGCGCCGATGTGCAGGATTACCTCAACCATCTCAACCCTATTGCCTACCATCGATCATAATAATTGATTGAGCGTGACCATGTTCTCAATCATCGCCCCCAGTTTATTAGCCAGTTCATCAGGGGCTTGTTTCTTCCCGCTTCCGATCCAATGAACCAAGATATTGATTGCAATGCCGATGCGTATGGTTAGCCCATAGTCGATGTATTCTTCTTCAAGGTCAAATAGTGTTGAAGCTCGTATTTTGAGTGGCTCAAACACTCTGTGGAAAGATGACTGAACGATATCCAGCCTGTTGGCAATCATTAGCAGCTCAATGATTTCAGAGTGCAGGTAGAAATAACGCAGCAGTACTTTGAGTAAGGCAGTAGACGACTCTCTGTCATGTTTTTGTGTGTACTCGACTAGATACACAATCAAACCATCAATCACTTGGTCACAACGCAGCCACAGAATATCCTCAATCTCATCGAAATTTCGATAAAACGTGGTGCGCCCGACATTTGCCGCCTCAACAAGGTCTTTTACTTTGATGGCACTGAAAGGCATCTCGCGCATGAGTTTGCCCAGTCCATCATAAAGCATTTCAGATGATCGAATTGCACGCTGATCATCCTTGATATGATACATCTTTCGCGCCTCTGTTTCACTTCTTCAAAATTCTTTGACAGGAGATTATTCAACGCATATCATGCCTATTATACGGAACATGTGTATCGCAAATCAACATTGCAACACTGTAGTTTCATAAAATGGTGTCGAGGAGAACGAAGTAAATGCATCGAATCGCAGGTCTGCTCATGCTCGTCATGCTTTTGTCACTCTCATTAGATGTTGTATCGGCACAAGAAAATCTCTGTCAGGCAGAATTAGAGGTCATGATAGCGGATGCTGGTGTCGAATTTGTCCGCACGCCAGATGCCTGCTTTGAAAACTTACCCGACTGGCCTTACGAACCGCACTATGTCGAGATTGATGGTTTGCGTCAGGCTTATGTCGATGTGGGTTCCGGCGAGTCTGGTGAGACGATTCTCCTGTTGCATGGTCAACCTTCATGGTCTTATCTCTATCGCAGGATGATCCCCGCACTGGTTGAGGAAGGTCACCGCGTGATAGCCATGGATCACATTGGCTTTGGGCGCTCGGACAAGCCGATTGACCCCGATTACTACACCTATCTAGGGCATACGGGGCGGCTGGAAACTTTCATTCAGGAACTTGAACTGGAACGGGGCAATCTCACTATCTTCGTGCAGGATTGGGGCAGTCTGATTGGACTGTACGTGATCGGCACTCATCCTGACTGGTTTGACCGGGTGATCGTTGGCAATGGTGTTCTGCCCACCTTCGAGGAAGGCACGGTGCCATATGAACTTCCGAAAAACCCACTGGTGACCCGCCAGTTATTCTTCACCACCATCACATCACTGCCTGAACAACAGCCCGAATTCTATGATGCGGAAGGTAATGTCACCAATCCACAAATGAGGAATGATAACTTCGGTGTGTGGATCGATTACGCACGCAATGATGAACGCTTTGTTCCCTCGCAGATTCTGGAAGCCATGACCTACTTCGACCTCACGGACGAAGAGCTCGCCGCCTATGATGCGCCGTTTCCATCACGGATTGCGATGGGTGGGCCACGTGCATTCCCCGGTCTTGTTAACCAATTGCCGGGTGTCACTGATATTGCTTGGGGAGGACTTGGTGAATTTGAGAAACCATTCCTGACCATTTGGGGTGGCAATGACCCCGGCAATCTTGGTCGTCCAGAAACGCAACAGGCATTGCTTGACCATGTTCCCGGCACGGCAGGGTGGGATCATGTGCGTTTGCCGGAAGCCAGTCACTTCCTACAGGATGATCAGGGTGAGGAAATCGCCCGTCGCATCAACGAATTCATTGCCCTGACAACCTAGCCAGACGAGGCAGTTTCTCTTTTGGAGTACCACAACGGTTATTGGATCACTGAAGTAGAAAATCCTGATCTGCCAGTTCCTCTAACCATTATCAACGATATGCACGTTGATGCTGCTACAAACAGCGTCACGGTTTACGCGCAGTCCCGCCTTCTGGGTCAGATTGTTGCCCCGCCGCAGGTTGATCCCGGTACATGCACTGAAACGCCCATGGGTGACACGGTTTGTTTTCATCCCGATGCCGTCTATCTGAATGGGAGGGGTGAAGAGTTGATGGAGTCCGATGGTACAGGTTCGTGGTGGGTCAAACATGCTCGGATTGTCGGTGGCGAAGGGTACATAAACTGCGAATTGAGAGCGCAAGAGGAATACAACGATTGCGTCTATGTCGAGGGTGTGCTGCTGGCAGATGGTTTGTCGATGCAGGTGGGCGCAGTTGAAGAAGGTATGGAAGGGTTCTTCAATATCCGTACTCCGCCGCTTGAGGAAGACCCGATACTTTATCGCGTCACGCGGTACGAACCAGCGAACTTAGACCCTGAAGCTGGTGCGATTGATCTGACCCCAACCGCGCAGTGGGAGTTGATCTGGCGCTGCGAAGAGGAACCCAGCGCATTGGATAACCGGGTGCGCAGCTGTCCGGCGATCAACGACTAATGCCATTCATGAGCAACAGCAAGCGGTTTGCTGTTGCTCTACTTGTTAAACACCATAAGCAAGCAGGAAAACAAATCAATGATCGACAGCATCTTTCCAAAATAGGCTGACAGCACCTACCGGGGACACCCCTCCCGGCGCGATTCTCGACCACGCGATACTTCCGTTAACTGCCATCATGACGATACTGGCGATTCGCAACCGTCAAACCGATACACAGTCTGCACCCGGATCGATTTAACATCAGCGAGACGATGTTTCCTCTCGACCCGGATCACTGGTGAGATTGCACACCTGATAGAGGCGGTCACGCCAGCTAGCAATGATGATGACTGCGGTGGGTGTGGCGGATTATCTAGGCGTTTCGGCTGACCGCCTGCGGTGTCATGCCTATATCCGACAGCTCATTGCGGAGGAAAATGCTCTGTCGCAGCAAATGGGTAATCGCTGGAATTTTTCTCAAGTTACGTTGGAATTCACATTGAGCTTCACCCCAATTGTTGGGGTCATCCATCTCCACAATTGCCTTTACTCTGTACAAGGTGAGTGGAAACGGAGATGACACGATGTTACGCCCTAATCCGATTATCCGTCTGGTTGCGGATGCCCCGTTTGACGCAGCGGATGTCATCGCCAATGGTCAGGCTCATCTGAGCGCCGAACAACACCGCCGCCTGCAACGCCAGCGCAATCGGCGGTTGGGACTGTGGGTGGGTGCGCTTCTGGGCTGGCTGCTGCTGACCGAGGCACTGTGGGTGCATCCGGGGCTGGCGGCGGCAGGCGCGGCAATCATGATGGCGGCGCTGGTGCTGAACGGCCTACAGTGCCACGATGATTTAAGTATGGCGGTCATGATGGTGCAGGGCGCGGCACAGACCGACTCGCGGGGCTTGCTGCCTTCCCGCCTGCGGGTGGGAGATCAGTCGTTCGCGTTGCCCCGGCGCTGGCAGCGGTTGCTCACGGCGGGCGCGACCTATCGCGTGTACTACACGGCGGGCAGCCATACCCTGCTCAGTGCCGAGTATGCGTCCCTGCTGCACGCCCCGTCCCCCACCCGCCATATGACCGGGCGATTGCGTTAGGCCGAGACAATCAACAGCCCCTTCGTCCGCAACCTGTTTCAGCAGGTGGAACGAAGGGGCTGTTGTGCTTCTTCGGATGAGAAGGTGGAGACGCGGGCGGTTAGTGTTCGATGCCGTTGTTCGGTTCGTAGTGAATGATGCTCGTCCAATCGCCGTACTTGACGTAATCCTCGGCCTGTTTGAATTCCTCGGCACTCAGGCCCAGTTCCATCGCCACATCCAGCACACTGTCAATGTAGCGTTCAGGCGCTGCCGCCATGTACTCCAGAATCATCTTGGCGTAAAAGGCACCGGGGGGACGCTTAATGCCGGACACGGGATTCTTGCCAAAAGCAGTGGCTGTCATGCTGGCGTTCGCTCCTTCACTTGATTGAACGACTGACCGGACGGGGGGTGCGAAAAGACAGGAACAGCGTGTGGTTCACAGCCTGTACAAGGAACGTTTCATGCGTGGTGGGTGTCTATTCCGATTGAGGATACCCTGTAAATCATACTCGATTGGGCGAATGGCTTCCAGACCATATTCCCACTCTCGCAGGCCATCACAAAAGGATACAGCAGGAATTCGGATGGGCTTTAAGGGTTTCCCCCTAAAGTACAGTGGCACAATTGTAGTGAAAGGATAGATGTAGGCAGCTTGTTGTAACGAAAAGTATACCCTATTCAAACTAAAAACAAGCGCAATTTTACACTATTTCGGAAAAAATTCATAAACTTGCCCATGCTCGACCTGATGGGCAAGTGTCCGCTACCCGTATATGAGCGTGGTGGCGATCTACACGCTGCGCCGCCGCCTCATCCATACGCAGGTTCCGGCGTTCTACCGGGCGGGGTTGTACAAGACACGCGGCACGCTGGAGATGGTCATCGAAAAGCTGGAAGCGCGGCAAGCCGAACGGCTGTGAGCATCACACCCCCGCGCTGAGGAGCGACTCGAAGCTGATTTTGGGGCGTTTGCGCGTCCACAAACTACCGTTGGGCATTTGCATTTTGAGTTCATTCATCAGCGGGTCGGTCAGCGACCACACCTCTTGAGTCGCGCCGGGATGGTTCTTCGCCATTTCAATCAGGGTGGCCGCCTGTTCCAGATCACCGCGCCGGGATGCGCAGGTGGCGAGGCCGGCCACCGCTTCCAGCATCACCTGTACCACCGGAATCGCCAGCGCGATGCGTAGCGCCTCGCGGAAATGAACCTCGGCATTCATCACATCACCGTTGCGAACCGCTGTATGCCCCAGCCCTGCCTGACAAGCGGCCTCGCCCCACTGGTCGCCGATTTCGCGGCAGAGCAGCAACGACTCCTCCAGATAGCGTGCCGCAACGGGCAAATCGCCCTGCATCCATGCCACATAGCCCAACCCGGTCAGGCCGCTGGCAATCCCCCAGCGATCCCCGGTGGATTTGAAGATAGCCACGCTGTCCACATAATAGAGGGCGGCGCTGTCCACATCGCCCATCAGTCGGGCGATATAGCCCAGTTCGTTCAGCGCCCGCGCCACGCCCCAGCGGTCGCCCACCGAATCGCAAACGGCCTGCGCTTCCCGCACATAGGTAATCGCCTCGTCAAAACGGCCTTGCATACGGGCGGAGGCGCTCAGGTTGCTCAGGCATTCCGCGATTCCGGCAGACTGTTGCAGGTCAATGTATATCGAAAGGCTGTGCTGCTGGTAGCGCATTTCGGCATCATAATCGCCCCGTGTGCGGGCGAGGATACCCAGATTAGAGGCACAGGCCGCCATGCCCGCTTGGTCGTCAATGGCGCGGCACATGACCACCGCTTCATCCTGATAGTTTTTGAGCGCGTCATAGTCGTTACGCCATTTGGCGACTTCGCTCAGGCCGAGCAAACTGTTCGCGATCCCTTGCGGGTCGCCCACCGCCCGGTGCAGTTCGAGGCTCATTTCGTAGACCTGCGCGGCGCGAATGTAGTTGCTCAGGCGCAGATGTGCGTGTCCCATTTTGAGCATCAATTTAGCGCGTTCCGCAGGCAGATGTTTCAGCGCCAGCGCCCGTTCCAGCAAGGGCAGCGCCGCCTGAAAGTTGCTGATCGCCAGCAGCTTTTCGCCCGCGAGTCGGCTGTAGTCGGCCTCACGCAGCGAGTCGCCGGCTTCGCGCCAATGCCCTGCCAGAATTGCGGCGCGATTGGCGTCATCAGGATAAGCCAATTCCACCGCTTCGGCAGCGTGCCGGTGCAGCGTGTGGCGGTCTTCTTCGCTCAAATCCTGTAACACCTGTTCGCGCAGTTTGTCATGCGCGAAGCGCCAGCGTCCATCGGTCACTTCCAGCACCGCCGCATCCTGACAGGCGGTGAGCCATTCCAAGCGTTCTTCCATCAGGCGGAAATCCAGTTCGCGCCCCAGAATGGCCGCCATTCGCAGCCAGTCGCGGGCATCTTCCGGCACGCGGCTCAGGCGTGCCTGCACCACGCGCCGCACGCCGCCCGTGAACACCTGCTCCGGCAGGGTGGTCACGCCGATCTTTTCCATTTCGCCGGCAATTTCGGCCAGCGCCCGCACCACTTCCACGATGAAAAAGGCGTTGCCCTCGGTTTCGCGTTCCAGCAGTTCCAGCACGCCGGACGCACTGCCGGCCTCACCGAGCATCGCCGTGCTGAGCTGCGCGATGTCGCTGCGGTTCAGGCGCGACAGTTTCACATGATTCGCGCCGGGGAACTCGTCCAGCATCCCCGGTAGTTCATCATCGCGGTAACTCATGACCGCCATCACCGGCAGATGACCGAGGGCTTCTTGCAACCGCCGCACCATTTCCAGCCCTTCGCCCGCATCCCACTGGGCATCTTCGAGGATGAGCAGCAGTGGTTGCGTTTGCTGTGACAGGCATTGATAGAGCGCAGCGAACAAACGCTGCATCCCGGCATGTTCGGTCAGCGGGGCGAGTTCGCTGATCGGCTGTTCGGTCAGCATTTCCACGTCCGGCACGATTTCTTTCAGGGCGCTGGCTTCCAGCGGGTCAAGGTTGCTGGTCAGCGCCAGTCGCCGCGCCGGTTCGCGCCACATCTGGTACGGCAGGCCACCGCCCTGCACCGCGCCACCGCGCAGCACCAACGCCCCGTCAATCATGGCCTGCGTCCGCAGTTCGTCCAGCAAGCGCGATTTGCCCACGCCGCTTTCGCCACCCACCAGCCACAGACTGCCTTTGCCGCAGTCAATCGCGTTGCGCAGCGCCGTCGTCAGCCAGCCGACTTCGGTTTCGCGCCCGACGAAACTGGCCGCCTGCAAATAACTTTCGCGGATAGTGACCGTCTCCGGCGGGAGGGGGATTCCGGCGGCTTCCATCAGGGCGGTGAGGGCGCTGTTGGCATCGGGATAGCGGTCTTCGGGATTCTTGCTTAACAATTGGATGACCCAATTGGTGATGTACGGATTGCTTTCCAGTGGCACCCAATCCGGCGGATCGCTGAGGACGGCGCGAATGGTGCTGGTGGCGTCGTCCGTCCAGAACGGGTGCCGACCTGCGAATATTTCGTAGGCGATCACCCCCACCGCGTACAAATCCGACTGGATGGAAGATTGGAAGCCTTGCAGCACTTCCGGCGCGATATAGGCCAGCGTCCCCGCAAAACCGGGGTTGGCGAAGCTGTTCACCACCGCCAGACCAAAATCCACCACGCGCACTTCTTGCTTGAACACCAGCACATTCGCGGGTTTCAGATCACGGTGAAGGATGCCGCGCCGGTGCAGATAGGCCAGTGCTTGCAGCGTTTGTGCCAGCATTTCGATTTGCTGTTCGTATCGCAGTGCGGGTGCGGCTTCCAGCAAGGATTGGGCATTTTCCAGCAGTTCCATCGTGAAATAGGGCAGGCCGCCGTCGAACCCGTAATCCAGCACACTGACGATATGCGGATGGCGCAGTGAGGAGAGCGTTTTGAATTCCTGTGCCAGCGCCCGGCGCATATCTATCAAATGGGTATTTGCCAGCGTATCCGACTCGGCATTTTCGACGGTGGCTTTGACCTGCTTGAGCGCCACGCGCTGTCCGGTCAGCCGGTCATGGGCGATCCAGACCGCGCCCATGCCACCTTCGCCCAGTTTGCCGATGAATTGATAACGTTTACGCGGTGTCGCCATGATCCAACAGCCATTTCACACACGGACTAGAGGCTAGTATTATAACGGAAATGATACGTTTTGACGGTATCCCCTAAATTTTCATACGGAAAACCAATTTGCTATTTCCCGCAGGCAAGAATAAATCGCTGCGATGCTTGCTCAACTGCGAATTATAGGGTATGGATTGACTGTTCGTAGAGAGGTGTTTTATGCCTGCAAGACTATTTGAGGTGGGCAGGCTTTATTTGAGCAAGAGAGGAAAACATGGAATACCGATTACTGGGTGGATCAGGGTTTAGCGTGCCAGCCCTCAGCTTTGGCACCGGGACGTTCGGCGGCAACCATCCGTTCTTCAGCAAGTGGGGCAGCAGCGACGTGGTTGAAGCGACGCGGCTGGTGGACATCTGCATGGAGGCCGGCGCGAACTTGTTCGACACCGCCGACATTTACTCCTTCGGGCAGTCGGAGGAAATTCTGGGCGAGGCGATCAAAGGCCGGCGCGACAAGGTGTTGCTTTCGACCAAAGCCACCTTCCGCATGAGCGACGAACCGAACGATGTGGGACACTCGCGCTTCCACCTCATCCGTTCGTGCGAGGCCAGTCTGCGCCGCCTACAAACTGACTATCTGGATATTTTCACCCTGCACGGCTTCGACGCGAAAACCCCGGTGGAGGAAGCGATGCGGGCGCTGGAAACACTGGTGGAAAGCGGCAAGGTGCGCTATATCACCTGCTCGAACTACTCCGGTTGGCATCTGATGAAATCGCTGGCGGTTTCTGACCACTACGGTTGGTCGCGGTTTGTCGGCCATCAGGCGCATTACTCGCTGCTGCGGCGCGAATACGAATGGGAACTCATGCCGCTGGCACTCGATCAGAACGTGGGCACGCTGGTCTGGGGGCCGCTATCACAGGGGCGGCTGAGTGGCAAATTCCGCCGCAGCCAGCCGATTCCGGCGAACAGCCGCGTCGCGCAGGGCGCGGGCGAAGGGCCGGCCATTTCGGACGAGTGGCTGTACAGCGTGGTGGATGTGCTGGATGCGATCAGCGCCGAAACCGGCAAAACGGTTTCGCAGGTTTCGCTGAACTGGCTGTTGCAGCGCCCCACCATCTCGACGGTTATCATCGGCGCACGCGACGAGAAGCAGTTGGTGGACAATCTAGGCGCGGTGGGCTGGAACCTGACGGCGGAGCAGGTGGCGCGGCTGGATGCAGTCACCGAACTGGACACCATCTACCCCTACTGGCACCAGCGCGGTTTCACCGAGCGCAACCCCACCGCCACCAAGTTGTATAAGTAGGCGGCGGATTCGTCATGCGAGGGGCGTGGTTCATCTGCGCCCCTACAGGTTACTTAGGATGAGCCATTGGTGGGCAGCGGTTTTTCGGGTTGGAACAGCGAAGCGTTAAACGTGGCTTTGCCTTCCTGTTGCAGTCTGTGGATAGCCTCTGCACAGTAGTCCGGGTTGTTGTCCATCAAGATGCAGTTTCGATCTGCCAGTAGCGCCGCCACACCCGATGTGCCGCTGCCCCCAAATGGGTCAACCACCAGCCCGTTTGGGGGGCAAAGCAGTTTGATGAAAAAGAGAGGGAGGTCTACTGGAAAAACGGCTGGATGCCCTTTGTTTTTGCCAACGAGTGCGAGGCTAAGGACATTTGAAGGCAAAACAGTATCCTTGCCCACCCATTTCGAGATGTCCCGTCCAAAACCACTCTCGTTCACCGAGTTGTGACGGCTTAAATCGTTCCCGCCCAATTTTTTCAATCGGCTCTCCACCCAATCGCCAATCGGTTTTCGCACATCATCAGCATTGAAATAGGGACGCGGGCTTTTTGACAGGTGAAAACAGTATTCCCAACCATCTCGCAGTCGGGTGGGCCAAGAACCGGGCATCGGGTTGGTTTTGTGCCAGATATAATCGTCAATCGCATACCAACCTTGTTCGCATAAGGCTTCGATGGTGTGCCAAACAAACCGATGCCGGACACCATCCACCACTTTGTCCTTGATATTGATGACGAGGCTTCCTGTAGGCTTGAGTGCAGCATAAAACGGTTCATGGAACGACAGAAACCAATCCACAAAGTCATCGGGATGCACGCTGTCATAATGCTTATGACGTGCGTCTGCATAGGGCGGTGAAGTGACGATCAAATCCACTTGATCGGTAAATTCTTTCAGCGAATCGCGGTTATCACCCTGAATAACGGTGCAATACGCGCCGGGTGTGTTCACAGTTGTTCTCATGGTTTGAGAAGTCATCTTTACCCCGCCTCACTCTCTGAATCCTACTGATATTTCTTAGCCGTTTTCGGTGGTGTTTTACCGCAGAAAAACTTCACCAGTGCGAAAGGATTGTTAAAAACACCCTGCTCATTCACCAGATTTGCTTTGCGACATTCCTGTACAAAATAGTCCAGCAGCGCATCCGGTACTTCTATCTGAACTGAAGGAAGGTTGCTCTCGCGTTCCACAAGCACCTCCAGCATGACCGTCATAATTTCCTCATAACTGTAGTTCGAGAAAAACGGCCAGAAAAAGTCAGAAAGCCACACTTCAGTATTGACTGAATACGCCTGTTTATTCCGGTTGGCGGGAATGCGGCGCATCCCTCGATCCATCGCCACGCCAAACACACATAAATATGGCCCGGTTTTGTTCAGATCATTCATCGCATAACTTTCAAGCGCGGTGATGGCGTTCGGCCAATCTTGCCCGCCAAGCGTGTCGCTGCGATTTTTTACAGAAACGTACAAATGCAGCGTGTTGGGCGACTCTAGAAATTCGGCTCTCGCTGTAAAATCGCCTTGTGATGTACCAAAGCCTGAAACTTCGAGAAATCGCCCACTCTTTGCCGCGCAATTGACTGCTAAAAATTGATACCGCCAACCGGAATTCATACGCCCTTTTTGCTGCGTGCGCGTCCGAAAGAGTTCCACTGCGATCTGTTTACAGTCCTTATTCACATACTCTTGGGCGGTTGCGGCGGGGTCAATCGGGTAGTCATGAAAATATTCAAATAATTTGCGGCCTTCTTGCTTGTAAAACGCCGCTTCTTGTTCTTCAGACAAGCCCTCCGGCATGTTGAGTGAATCCCGGCTGGATTTTATGTTTGCGCGTTCGATGGCTTCGTTAATCAGCTTCTTCAGCATATCCTCACTGATTTGGCGCGGTGTGAGATGCGGAACCAGCGTTTCTGTATCCAGGAAGCCAGAATACTCATTATCAGGGTCATCAATGCGCGGATAATTTTGAACACGCGACCTTGATTGATTTCTGGATTTTGATTCTTTATTCGCCATGATTGTCTCGGAAGTAATTTCTAGCACTCGCAAAATGTAAACAGGAATTATATCCAGAACACCCGTTTCAGGATAGGTGTCCGCTATCCCTTACCTGCCCCGCGCTGGAATCTCCTTCGTCAGGCAATGCACCGCGCCGCCGCCGTTCGCCCCCGCCGCACAGTCAATCGGGATGATCTCGTGCTGCGGCATGGCCTCGGCATACACCCGCAGCGCCTCCGCGTCTGTCTCCACGCCGAACACCGGCACCAGCACGCGCCCGTTGACCGTCAGCGCGTTGGTATAGCTGCGCCACACCGGCCACACCAGCCAGTTCACATACAGGGGTGGCGTGGGCAGTTCCAACACGCGGTAGGGCTGTCCGGCGGCGTTGGTTTCGCGCCGCAGCACATCCGCCGCCGCCCGCAACCTGCCGCCGTTGAAGGCCACCGTCGGGGCGCTGACCAGCAGCGTTTGCGCGTCCGCCATCTTCACCAGCAAATCCACATGGCCGGTTTCCTCGCGCCACAGGCTAGGCGTAACGATCAGCTTGCGCGTGCCGAAGGCTTCATGCAGCTTATCGCGCAGCATGTCCGCCGTCAGGCCGGGGTTAGCCTCGTACACATGCTCGGCGGTGAGAATCGTTCCAGCGCCGTCCGACCAGATGTTGCCGCCCTCGATGTGCAAATCCAGCGGCTTGACGGGTAGTTCTTCATGCGCCGCCCAGTGCCGCGCCATCGCATTGTCGCGGGTTTGCGGGAAGTTGGGCAGCGGGTCATAGGTCGCCTTCACGCACACTTGCTCGCCGCTGGCATCCAGCCCGACGAGAGGGCCGAAGTCGCGTACCCAGATGTCATCCGTCGGCAGGTGCAGGAAACGCGCCCGTTCCAGCGCCATGCGCCCCCGCGTTTGCAAATACACCGCCACCGCCTGCGCCCACTGCGACGTGGGAACGCAGATCGTCACCGGCGCAACGGGCGCGATGGCTTCCGCCATTTGCGCGTGCTGCTCCCACAGCGCCGGATAGACCACCGGCCACGCCAGCAAGATCGTTTCCATCGGCTCCCACTGGGCGGGCAAGCGCACCGGCGCGGCAGGCGCAACCACCGGAGTCCGTTCCGGGATGACCGTTTCCACCGTCGCCGGTTTTGTCAGCAGCGCGGCGGCGGTATCGCGCTCGTCGCGTCCGTTCAGCAGCCCCCAGCGCCCCATATAGCGGGCAACTGCTTGTGCACTGGCGGGCGGGTTGCGGTCGGCGTCGGCGGCCAGCGTCCGGCTGAACACGGCCTGCGCGAGGGGCGCAAGCAGCGCGGGTAAGCGCCGCCGCCACAGCGGATAAGGCACGGTGTTGAACTGCAAGAAACGGTTGCGGGCGCGGGTCATGCGATCCTCTCCTGAGCAGAACGATCCGGTAAAAGTGGGCGGAGTATACCAAGAAACGAACGGGTACTATCCACAAAACCCCTGAATTTATTGCGGGTGTGCCGATTGTTTGCGGCACACGGCTAAGGACGTTATCATACCGGCAGCAGAGTTCTAAAATTTGTAACTGATTTTGAAGGGAGCTAGGCATGAAACGACTATTGTTCGTGGTATTGGCGCTGGTGATGCTGGTGCTGGTTGCCCCCACTGTCGCACAAGATGCAAGCAACACGCTGCGGATCGTGCTTCAGCAGGAAGCGGACACCCTCAGCCCGCAGTACACCAACATGTGGTTTGCGGGTACGGTGCAAGACCTGATTCACGCGCAGTCGTGGTGGATTGACAACACCGGCAACCCGGTTCCGGCCATCGCGTCTGAAATCCCCAGCGTCGAAAACGGCGGCCTGAGCGCGGATGGCACAATCATTACCATCAAGATTCGGGAAGGCGCAGTCTGGTCGGATGGCACGCCCATCACCGCCGACGACTATGTGTTCACCTACGAAATGTACCTCGCGGATGGCAACACCGTCACCTCCCGTTTCCCCTGGAACGAGAAGGTCGCCAGTGTGACCGCCGCCGATGCTGCGACAGTGGTTATCACCACCAACGAACCGTATGCCGCGTGGCTGAACCAGTTGAACATGATCCCGATTCCGGCGCACATTCTCAAGCCGTATTTCGAGGCCAATGGCAACATCAACGATGCGCCCTGGAACCGTGAGCCGGATGTGGTCAGCGGCCCCTACAAGTTCGTATCGTGGGAAGCCGGCAGCCAGATGATGTTCACCGCCAACGAAAATTCGTTCCTCGGCGTGCCCAAGATTGCCAACGTCCTCGTGCAGTTCGTCCCGGATGATGCCACTGTGGTGTCGTCGCTGGTGGCGGGCGACTCGGATGTCGGCACGTTCATCGCCACCGGCGACACCCCGGCGCTGTCGGATGCAGGCGTGAATATCGAACTGGTTCCTAGCGGTTACAACGAAGGCTGGTACTTCAATGTGCGTGACGGTCTGGGGCATCCGGCGCTTCAGGATGTGAACGTCCGTAAGGCGCTCATCATGCTGTTCGACCGCGACACCATCAACAAAGACCTGAACCTCGGCCTGCTGTACACCGGCTCTAGCTTCTGGCAGGAAATGCCCTACATGCGCCCGGATGCCAAGCCGATCCCCTATGATCCCGAAGCCGCGAAAGCCATGCTGGATGCCGCCGGTTGGTTGGACAGCAACGGCGACGGCACCCGCGACAAGGACGGCGTGGAGATGGTGCTGCGCTACGTGACCAATCAGCGCCAACTGCGTAAGGACATTCAGGCCATCGTCAAGCAGGCGTTTGAAGAAGCCGGCGTGGGTGTGGAAATCTTCAACTACGACTCGGACATCTTCTTTGCCGGTTTCGCCGAAGGCGCCCCGATGGCCATTGGCGATTACGACATTGGCGAATATTCCAGCAACCCGGCCTACCCTGACCCGGATACCAGCCGCTTCATCTGCTCGGAAATCCCCACCGAGGATAAGCCGGACGGCGTGAATGACAGCGGCCTGTGCGACCCCGCGCTGGATGCTCTGTTCGTGCAGCAGGCGGCCACCACCGATTTCAATGCCCGCGTCGAAGTCTTCCACCAGATTGACCAGATGATGGCCGACATGGTGGTGTGGACGAACGTGTGGTACGACCCCGACCTGTGGGCGATCAACGGTCGTATCGCTAACACGCTGGTCAGCGGCGCTGACCCGCTGTGGAACGCGGTCAACTGGGAGATTAAGGGCTAGTTCGCTATCCCATAAAGAGTCCCCACCCCTACCCCTCCCCCCATACATGGGGAGGGGA
>CAIPFY010000450.1 GCA_903864435.1 uncultured Chloroflexota bacterium
CACCGCGCCCAGTTGTTCCAGCCGCGCCTGTACCGCGCTCAAATCCGGGACGTACAGCTTCACTTCGGTTTCGGTGTAGGTGGACATGAATTCCTTTTCGCAGGTCAAAGGTGAGCGATTAAGTGGTCGTAGTCGGCATGTGAGCCGATCCAGAACCAGATCATGACATCGCCCTCTTTGACACCGATTGCTCTGTAGTTGATAGAGATGCGGACGGAATAAATCGGTTTGGAAGCATGAATCAGCTTGAAATGCAGACTCGGATGCGACGGGTCTGCCCGAAAGATGCGATAGGTTTTCCGCGCTTCTTTACGTATATCCGGTGGTAGTTTTCGCAACCCTGACGGAATCGCCGGTTTGTGCGCGAGATCATAGCGAATCCGCATCGAGGGGTTCAGTTTCTCCAGCATGAAACTCCGCCAATGCTTCGGAGGCGAGTTGTTCGAGGAGGTCTTGCGAATGCTCGAACGCCTGATTCCACTGTTGGTCAGATTCGAGAGTCGCCAGTATCCAGCGGGCGAGTTCGTCTTGCGCGTCGTCGCTCAGTTTCGCGGCTTCCGCCATCGCTTGTTGGAGCAGATTGGTCATCAACACCCCCGTCCGTATGTGTTCCCTTGTTGATTATACACCCCCGTCAGTGGCGCTCACGCATTACTGGGAGCCATCGTCACTTCCAGTTCCAGCCCGAACGCTTGCTGGAACACATCGCGGTGGCGGTCTACCGACCACAGCGCCACCTGTCCATCCCCGCGCACGCCTAACTCCAACTGCGCCCAGTCCCCGCCCATATTGAGTGTGACCGTCTGTGCCACGCCATCCCGCGAACGATCAATCTGTTCCGCCAGCCGCAGCAGGGCGCACAACTGGATCAAGCGGCGGTCATCTCCCGCTTCCATCATCGGCGCGAATTCGTCCAGCGTGGGCGCACCTTTGCGGTGGTAGCGCACCAGCAGCGCGATCAGCGCGATTTCGCGGTGGGTAAACCCCGGCAGGCTGCCGTTCAGGATGAGATAGGCGCTGTGCTTGTGGTGGTCGTGGTAGTCAATCGCCACGCCAATGTCGTGCAGCATCGAGGCCGCCCACAGCAAATCGCGGTCGGCGGGGCGGCACTGGTGGACGGCGCGGGGAAGCTGGTCGAACATGGACAGGGTGAGCGATGCGATATGCTTGGCGTGTTTTTCCTGATAGCGGTACAGATGACCGAGGTTGTACACGCTGGACTGGCGCACATCCTCGAACAGCGGCACGGCATCATCCTGTTCGTATTTCAGGAAGCGTTCGTAGAATAGACCTTCGCGAACGCCCTGCGAACTGATGGTAATCCGGTCAAAGCCGCCCGCTTCCAGCGCCTCGCACAGCACGACGGTCGCTCCTAGCGCGATGTCGGCGCGGTCGGGTTTCATCCCCGGCATCTTCTTGCGGTCAGCCACGCTGCGTCGCGCCAGTTCGTCGCGCACGGTTTTCATTTGCGCCAGCGTGATCTGGTAGCCGTGCATCGTGTCCAGAGGGTAGCCGATCATCTTTTGCACCAACCGTCCCACCTGCCGCAGGCCGCCGCCTTCGCCCACAATCTGCATCCCCTGTTTGGCTTTGTACCATTTCAGGGCGCTGAACTCTTTGCGCAAAAAACTGCTCAAGGCGTCTGTTTCGCGGTATGTGGCGGGGTCAGATTTTAGGAAACGCTCGGTCATACGTACCGCGCCATACGGGAAGCTGATGCTGTCGCCAATCTGCCGGTCTTGCACGCGGCTGATCTGGATCGAACCGCCGCCCATATCCAGCACATAGCCGTCTTGCAGGGTAGTGCAGTTCACCGCCGCCAGATAGCCGTAGTAGGCTTCCTCGTAGCCGGACAGGACGCGCACGGCAATTCCGGTTTCGGCTTGCAACCGTGCCAGAAACCGCTGTTGATTCTTGGCGTCACGGATGGCGCTGGTGCCGACGGCCATAATGTCGCTGATGCCGGAGGCTTTGCAGAAGGCCGCGTAAATTTGCACCGCCCGCGCCGCCCGATCCATCGCCGCCGCCCGCATGATGTTGGTATCCGCCATGCCTTCGCTCAAGCGCACGGTTTCGCGCACTTCGTCCACCACGCGAAAGCTGAGATTCGGCACATATTCGATCACGATCAGCCGGAAGCTGTTGCTGCCCATGTCAATCACCGCCACGTGCTGCGAGTCCTTATAGACATCGCTGTGCGCGGCGAGGCTGTCGAGGTGCTGGAAGGCGCTCATATGGATTTATGTCCCTTGATGAGGATGTAGTGGTGGTCAAAGATGGCTTCCGGGGTTCCAACCGCGCGGGGGTGCAGCCAGTCACGCACAACGGGCGGGGCTTGCGCCAGCAGAATGTGCATCCGTTCGATGACCGCTGCCGAACAGCCCTGCATGGCGCACCACTTCAGCAGGTGAATATCGCGCTTCAGGATGTGTTCCACCGCTTCGACCTGCAAACCCGCATCCAGAAACAGGCCGCGCCATTCGTAGTTGGCAAACATGCGGTGGTGACTGGGGTCGCGCAGGCGCTCAAACGAGTCCAGATAGCGGGCGGCGCGGGCAGCATCCGGCACGAGCAAATCTTCGACCACCAGTACGCCTCCCGGCTTGAGGACGCGGGCGCACTCCTGCACGAAACGGAACACGTCCGGGAAATGGTGCGGGGCGATGCGGCAGGTCACGGCCTCGAACGACTCGTCGGCGAATGGCATCGCCTCGGCATCCGCCGCACTGAAGTGTACGTTGGTTGCGCCCTGCTGCTGGATGTACTCGCGGGCAGCGTGGAGCATGGTGGGCGTTAAATCCGCCGCGATCACCTGCCCGACCTCGCGGCTGAGGCGCAGCGCGGTATGCCCGCCGCCGGTGGCAATGTCCAGCACGCGCCACGCGGGAGTGCCGCCCACCAGCGCCGCCAGCCGTTCCAGATCGTCCCCCACCGCATGGAGTGGACTGTGAACATACACCTGCGCGTACTGTCCGAAGCGGCTCTGCGCCTGCGCTTTGATCTGGTCGGCGTTGCTCATCAAAAAACGGCGCGAGATACCCCCACCTTTAGGTGCGGGGAGGGATAGCGCCTAATCCTTTCGTATAGCTGTACCCATCGGAATGATGGATAGTGTTGATATGTTTGTGCGATACGGTTACTTTTCCA
>CAIPFY010000451.1 GCA_903864435.1 uncultured Chloroflexota bacterium
CGCCGGGACGAGGCGCTGCACTTCGTCCCAACGGTGCAGGTCAAGGAACGTGACGTGCCGCCGCCAGTCGAGCGCCTCGATCAGCCGTTTGCTCTGGCGGCAGATCACGCACTGACCATCGTAAATCGCTGTGACCATCATGCCCCTAACCATTTCTTGTCCATATTGCCGTATCTTACGGTTTTGCGCTAGAATATCATATTATTATGAGAGTGGCTTGAAAAACTGCATTTTGAGGTAAGAAAATGTCTAAACCACCTGATTCATTGCCAGAAGGTCGCCCTGCATCTGCCATCACCCCGCTGTCGCATGACGAAGCCCGATTGGATGACCATGCACCGCCGCCCAAGCAGGGGCTTTCGGGCTGTGCGTGGGGCGTAATCGGGATGCTTGGTTGCTCACTGGTGGTCGTCGTTCCGTTTGTGCTGGCGATGGTGATGGGGTTGACTTCGTTCAACGGTATCCTCGGTGGCCTCCAAAGCATTTTTTCGCCGCGCATCACCGCCAGCGTCATGAGTAGCCAGACGATTGTGCGCGAAATTCTGCCGAAAGCCGAGCTAGTGACGGCCAGCGCACAACTGGCGAAGTCCGGCATCCTGATCGGCGTGCAGCAGGGCGCAGCGAACGCCTGCGGCTATTCCGCCGACCATGTGGCGACGGGTACGATAGAAGCGGGCGTGAATCTGGCGGATTTGAGCGAGCAGAGCGTGGTGTATGACGCGCTGACGGATACCTACACTGTCACTGTCCCCGCGCCGCGCCTGACCAGCTGCCACATTGACCAGATTCAACAGTACAACGTCACCTTCACCGCCTGTTCGCAGGATGTGATTGGGGCGCAGGCGTTAGCCAGTTATATCGCTATCACCGAGTTCCGGGATGATGCCATCGAGGGCGGCCTGCTCAAACGTGCCGAACGTGAGGCGCGGTTGGCGCTGCGCGATTTGATGACTCAGTTCACCACCAGCAAGGTCGTGATTGAGTTCGCACCGCCGGATAACGTGTATCCGATCTCCTGCCAACCGGAAGTTCCGTCGGCGTGGTCGTTCGACGCGACTGCGAATGCGTGGGTTAAGAAATAAAGGTACATTCGGAAATACGAGCAATCACATCAACCTTTGCCTCCCCTTCGCCATGAGGGAGAAGGGGACGGGGGTTGAGGGTTTTTAGGGTTAAGCTCTAGTACGCGCCGTGCCGCAGCAGCACGCGGGGGACGGTCATCATCAAAATCTGGGCATCCATACGGATAGACCAGTTTTCGATGTAGTAGATGTCCAGCAGGCACATTTCATCGAACGGCACATCGCTGCGCCCGTTCACCTGCCACAGGCCGGTGATTCCCGGCAGGGTTTGCAGGCGTTGGCGGTGCCAGGGTTCGTACAGTTCCACTTCGTCCGGCGTGGGCGGACGCGGGCCAACAATGCTCATCTGCCCGCGCAGGACGTTAATCAGGTTGGGCAGTTCGTCTATGCTGGAAGCGCGAATGAAACGCCCCACGCGGGTGATGCGCGGGTCATTCTTGATTTTGGGGTGGCGCGGGTCTTCGCCGCTTTCGCGTACCAACTGTTCGCGTAGGTCGTCCGCGTTGGGGATCATGCTGCGGAACTTAATCATGTCGAAGGGCTTGCCGTTCAGCCCGATGCGCCGCTGCGTGTAAAAGACCGCCCCCGTTCCTTCTAG
>CAIPFY010000452.1 GCA_903864435.1 uncultured Chloroflexota bacterium
CCGGAACGTAGCGCATTCAGCATCTGTTTTCTACAATCCGCCCCATGAAATCGTGGGGCGGATTTGTTTCCGGGGTGTGGACAGGAGCAGGTATGAGCATCGTCATCTTCGGCGGCACGGCTGCCTATCATCTCAAACTGGCTGACCATGCCCGCGTGGGCGAACGGCGGGTGCTGGATACGCCCTTTGGCGCGTCTGCCCCGTTCGTGCATCTGGAACACGAAGGGCGCGGCGCGTGGTTCAGCTCGCGGCACGGCGAGGACGGTTTGCAGCGCACCGCAGCCTTCGTCAACCATCGGGCGAACCTGTGGGCGGCGCGGGAACTGGGTGCGGAGGCCGTGCTGTCGTGGAATGGCGTGGGCGCGATTGCCCCCGGTCTATCGGTGGGGCAGGCTGTCGTTCCCGATGATGTGCTGGATATGACGCGGGCGCGGGTCGCCACCTTTGGCGACGCGCTGCCGGAACGCCGCCTGCCGGGGGGCGCACCCTTCGCGGCGGATTGGCGGACGCGGCTGACGGCGGCGTGCGCGGCGGTGGGCGTGGCGTGCGCGGCGCATGGCACGTATGTGTGCAGCGAAGGGCCACGTCTCGAAACTGCTGCCGAAATCGCGCTGTTCGGCTGGGGCGGCGCGGCGGTGGTGGGCATGACCCTCGCGCCGGAAATCTGGCTGGCGGCGGAGATCGGGCTGGCCTATGCCTCGGTGTGCATCATCACCAACATGGCCACCGGACGCTGGCATCTCGATCCGCGCCGCGATTTCGGCCCCGGCGTGGGCGTGACCGGCTTACGCATCTGCCTCGCCGCCCTGCCTGCGGTTGTGGCACACCCCGCCTAGAGTACAATGGGAAGTGTGGAGCGAACAACCGCGTAGAGAACGAGAGCATCTGTGATGTTAACGAGTCTGGAAATCAATAACTTCCGGTGTTTCGAGTCCCTCAAGCTGAATCAGTTGAGCCGCATTAACCTGATCGCCGGCAAGAACAATGTGGGCAAAACCGCGCTTTTGGAGGCGATTTTCTTCGCTTTGACCGCTGGCAATCCGCAAACGCTGATGCGTTTCAATGCGTGGCGCGGCCTGCAAAAAGTCCGGGGCGAACACGGTGCGGCGAATGGGGGCGAAGCGGTTTGGTCGCCGGTCTTTCGGGATTTCGATTCGACGCGGCCTATCCGTATTGAAACCGTGACCGATCAAGGCGATTTCGAGCGTTTTGAACTGGATGTTGTGACCGATCCGGCTGAACTGAGCCGCCTTTCCAAGCGGGTGCAAACGGGTAATCCGGCGCTGACCATCGCCAGCAGTAGCGATTATGTTCAGGCGTTGCGCGTCCAGTCGGTGCAGGCGGGCGTGGCGCGAACGGTTTACATGACGAGCAGCGCACAGGGTATAGATACGGGGTTGCAAACGCTGCCCCCGTTTGAGTCGGCCTTTTTCACCAGTCAGCAGCGCGTGAATTTTGACGAGGCGGCTCAATGGTATACGCAGCTGGTTCGTTCGGGACAAGAGCAGTTGTTACTGGATGGGCTGCGCATCTTTGAACCCCGGTTACGCAGTTTGGCGCTGTTGATTTACGGGGGCGAAACCATGCTGCACGGGCTTCTCGACCAGAAGGCATACCCGCCAGTGCCTGTCATTTTGATGGGCGATGGCATCGGACGGGTGGCGAGTTGGATTTCTGCCATGAGCTTGTCCAAAGTGATCTTGATTGACGAGATTGAGAACGGGCTGCATTACAGCGTGCAAGAGGGCGTGTGGCGTTCACTGGCACAGGCGGCGCGGGAATTTGACGTGCAGATTGTGGCGACCACCCACAGCCACGAGATGATTATGGCGGCGCAGCAAGTTTTTCAGGACGATTCGGATTTCCAGTACCAGCGGTTGAGCCGTTCTGAAGATGGGCATATCCACAGCGCCGTCTATGACCGCGAAACATTGAGCGCAGCCGTAGAAATGAATTTGGAGATTCGGTGATGAGCGTTCGTCCGGCGCACACCATCACCCTTCACAAACCTGTCCTTTTGTTTGTCGAAGGGGCAGACGATAAAGGCGTGCTGGAAGCATTGACGCGCTGGTTGCATCTTGAGTCGCGCATTCAAATCCTGCTCATGGAAGGCAAAAACAATCTTCGTGGGCGCTTGCTGGCGACGCGGAATGCCGAAGGATTCGCTCAGGTTCGGGCATTGGGGATTGTTCTGGATGCGGACGAGGATGCCAAGCGTTCGTTTCAAAGCGCCTGCGATGCGCTGCGGGTGGTGGGCTGGCCTGTTCCGCAGGCCGCCGCGCAGGTGGTTGGTCAGGCGGGCGCGGTGCGAACTGGCATTCTGATTTTGCCGCCGCAGCAGGTGGCGGGCGCGATTGAGGATGTGTTCCTGCACGCGCTCAACGATAGCCGTTTGATGCGCTGTGTGGAGGATTACGCGACGTGTGCGGCGCAAACGCTCGGCAAGGCGCTGGAAAAACCGGGCAAAATGCGCCTGCAAACCTATCTAGCGGCAACGGCTGTGGGAAAACGACTTGGAGAATCGGCGGGGGTGCGTGATCTATGGGATTGGAATCATCCCGCTTTCGCGCCCCTCATCAGCTTCCTTCGAGAACTGACTTCCGTAGATGAGTGACAAGGAGTGAATCATGCCCACGCTTCAACGCGGCGAAGTGCAGTTGCACTACGAAATCAGCGGACAGGGCTTGCCGGTCGTCTACATTTGCGGCTTCGGCTCGCATGGCGCGGATACGCTCGGTCAGATCACCCGCAGCGTCCTCGGTGAGCAGACGCGCTTGCTGGTGGTGGACAATCGCGGCTCCGGGCGCACCCAAACGCCCCCCGGCGCGGTGGCGACCATTGACGACATGGCGGACGATGTGGCGGCGGTCATGGCGCACGAAGGGCTGGACTCGGCGCACATTCTCGGCGTTTCGATGGGCGGTTGTGTGGCGCTCACACTGGCGGCGCATCACCCGCAGCGCGTCCGCAGCCTGATCGCGGCGGTCACGCTAGGGCATTCGCCGACCATGCCTAACCGTTCGGCGTTCATGCTGCAAAGCCTGCGCGATTTGCGCGACCGCAAGCTGCCGCCGGATGTGATCGCCCGCTTTACGGCGCTGTTCCTGCTCGGTGAGCAGCCGTTCGAGTACGAACCGCTGATGCAGGTGTGGGTGAATGCCCCGCCTGACCCGTTGGAACAAACGCCGGAAGGTTTCTTGTTGCAAAAAGCCGCACTGGAACGGTACGATTTGCGTCCGCATTTGAGTCGCATCACCGCACCGACGCTGGTGATGAGCAGCCCGGATGATGTGCTGGTGCCGCCGCGCTTTCAGGATGAACTGGCCGCCGCCATCCCCAGCGCACAACTCAAGCACTATCCCGGTGGGCATGTGTTCATGCTGTTGCCGATGTACAGCCCAACTTATTTCGCGGATGCGCTGGCCTTCTGGTCAGCCTGTGAACAAGCGTAATCGTATTCATTTTTGAGGGGGGATTGTGAGCCTAGATCGTATTGTCAAAGCACTGTTGATTTTTGTGCCGGTGGCATTGATCGTCAACGCGACAGGTGGAAGCCCTGAGATGATCTTTTTGTTCGCGTGTTTGGGTATCATCCCATTGGCTGATCTGATGGGCGAGGCCACCGAAGAACTGGCTATTCACACTGGCCCCAAACTGGGCGGCCTGCTGAACGCCACACTGGGCAACGCGGCGGAACTCATCATCACCATTTTCGCGTTGCGCGAAGGGCTGGTTGATCTGGTGAAAGCCTCGATTGTCGGCTCGATCCTCGGCAACCTGCTGCTGGTACTCGGCTTTAGCCTGCTGTTGGGCGGCCTGAAACACGGCCTGCAAAAGTTCGACCCGCGCACCGCCGGCCTGAATGCCACGTTGCTGATTCTGGCGGTGGTGGCGCTGGCAATCCCCTCGCTGTTCGATGTGGCGATTCAGAGCAACAAAGCGGCGGAACTGGGGTTGAGCGAAGGCGTGGCGGTGGTCATGATTTTGCTGTACGGCCTGAGCGTGGTGTATTCGTTCACGCATCGTACCCCGAATGGCGACCCACATGCTCACGAAACCGGCAGCGAACATCACCACGCCAAATGGAGCGTGCGCACTTCGGTGATCGTGCTGGTGGTCGCCACGCTAGGCATCGTGTTCATGAGCGAAGTGCTGGTGGGCGCGGTGGAACATGTGACCGAGACTTTCGGCCTGAGCGAACTGTTCATCGGCATCATCATCGTGCCGCTGGTGGGCAACATCGCGGAACATCTGGTGGCGGTGCAGGTCGCCATGAAGAACAAGATGGAACTGAGTCTGGCGGTGTCGCTCGGTTCCAGTTTGCAGGTGGCGCTGTTCGTCGCGCCGGTGCTGGTGTTCATCAGCCTGCTCATGGGCGGGCAAACGCTGCTGCTGGTGTTTAGCAGTTTTGAGATCATTGCGCTGATTGCGACGGTGCTGGTGGCGGCTTTCATCGCGCTGGATGGCGAATCCAACTGGTTAGAAGGCGCGATGCTGCTGGCGGTGTATGCAATGATCGCACTGGCGTTCTACTTTTTGCCGGCGGCACAGGCCGCAGTACACGCGGGGGGATAATGGTCAAAGCACAGATCGGGTTGATGCTCGAAGGGCAGTGGGGGCTGACGTGGGAACGCTGGCGGCGACTACTCCGCGCTGCCGAGGATTACGGCTTCCAGTGCGTGTTCCGGTCTGACCATTTCACGATTGGCCCGCCGGATGACGACTCGCTGGAGACATTTGTTTCGCTGACCGATGCCGCCACACAGACCAGTCGCATCGAGTTGGGGACGCTGGTCGCGCCAACCACGTTTCGCCATCCGGCGCTGACGGCGCGTATGGCGGCGGCGGTGGATGACCTCAGCGGCGGGCGGTTGGTGCTGGGTTTGGGGACGGGCTGGCATGAGCGCGAACATCAGCAGTTCGGCATCCCGTTCTACGATATCGCCACCCGTTACGCCATGCTGCACGAGGCGCTGGAAGTGACCACGCGCCTGTTCCGCAGCGATACGCCGGTCAGCTTCGACGGGCAGCATTACCCGCTGCGCGAGGCGATTCTGCTGCCGCGTCCGGCACGCAAGAACGGCCCGCCCATCCTGATCGGCGGCAACGGCATGAAAAAGACGCTGCCGCTGGTGGCGCAGTACGCCGACGAGTGGAACGCGGTGTATATCACGCCGCAGGGCTGCCGCGAACGCAACGCCCTGCTGGATACCCTGCTGGCGGAACGCGGGCGGGCGGCGACCAGCGTGAAACGCTCGGTGATGACGCAGGTCATCCTCGGCAAAGATGACGCACAACTGGCGGCGAAAGTGGCGCAATCGCCCGAACCTGCCGATAAGCTGCTGGAATGGAATCGCATCGTCGGCACGCCGTCGGCGGTGGTAGACCAGATTGGCGCGTATGTGGAGGCGGGAACACAGCGGTTGATGCTGATGTGGCGCGACCAGACCGATTTCGACGGGCTGGAATTGCTGGCGAAGCAGGTGCTTCCGCACTTTTCGTAGCGAAACCTCACCCTTCAGTCCCCTCTCCAACACGCGGAGTACCGCTTTGGAGAGGGGAAAAGACGGGGATTTGTATCCAATTTGATC
>CAIPFY010000453.1 GCA_903864435.1 uncultured Chloroflexota bacterium
ACTACTAACGTAGCCCCGTCAGCCTTTCGGCTGGTGGCTGAGTCGGGTCAACCTAGCTTGTATTCCTACAAGCCCCTAGCTTTAGCTAAGGGGTCGTTGACGATATGGATTTGATCCTTCAAAGTACAAAGGCGCGTCCGTTGTAGTGAACAGGCGCGCCTTTCAAATTCGCATCTGAAATGACGCGCTAACCGACGATCTTGGTTTCCATCGCGGCCTGCAAACGTTCGCGCACCCGTTCAAAGGGGATGCGCTGGAGTAGCTCGTCAAAGAAGCCGTCAATCACCATGAGTTGCGCGGTGGATCGTTCGATACCCCGGCTCATGAGATAGAAGATGGGTTCTTCTTCGAGTGTGCCAAAGGTGGCGGCATGTGAGCAGGCCACATCGTCGGCTTCGATTTCCAGACCGGGAATGCCATCCATGCGGGCATCCTGACTGAGAATGAGGTTGCGACTGGCCTGATAGCCGTCAATCTTCTGCATTTGGGGCAGCGATTTAATCATACCTTGCCAGACGGTGCGGGCATCGTCTTTGGCAGCCCCTTTGAACAGCAGATCGGAAACGGTCAGCGGCGCATTGTGATTCTGCTGGGTGTCGTGGTCGAAAAGCTGGCCTTTGTCGGCAAAGAAGAAGCCGGACATGCGCCCGTTGCCCCCCTTGCCATCCAACTCGATTTCCATATAGGCTTTGACGAGCTTTCCGCCCATCGTGCCGGTAATCCAATCGAGATTGGCATCACGCCCCACACGGGCGCGTTGATGGCTGAACTCGTAGGTCTGGCGGTTCCAATCCTGAAGCGCGACATATTGCAGGTTGGCGGCATCGCCCACGAGCAGTTCGGTCGCGCCGACATAGGATGATTGGCGCTGCCCTTCGGCAGAGGCGTAATCCACAACCAGCGTGGCCTGTGCATTTTCTTCGAGCACCACCAGCACATGCCCCATGCTGGCTCCATCGTGGGTGTTGTACATCACGACGTGCAGCGGTAGGTTGACCACTTTGCCTTTCGGCACATACAGGAAAACGCCGTGCGTCCAGAGGGCGGCATGTAGCGCGGCAAACTTGCCTTCACCGGGGCGAACGGCTTTGGTCATGAGGTTGGCACGCACGATATCGGCATGATCGCGGCAGGCTGTCAGCAGGTCGGTGAAGATGATGCCATCCTGAGCAAGCTGGTTAGCGCGGTCATGCGCGACGACTTTGCCATCTACGAATGCCAGCAGGCCGCTTTGTTCGTCCCCGATGAGGGGTTCGCGGTTATGTGCCGGAACAGCCTCTATGGTGGCTCCGTTGGGGATAACAATCTGACCGGCTTCTTCCCAACGGATGTGGCGGTAATCGGTTCGTCGCCATTCCTCGTCGGTAACGCTTGGCATGGGCATGTCTTCATAGAGTTCCCACGCTGCCAACCGGCTTTCGGCCAGCCATTTCGGTTCTTGATTTTTGGCACTCAGCGCAGTTACGTCTGCGCGGGTATAGCCGGGTGCGGAAGGTGCATTTGTCCGCCGCCGTTGTGTTGCAACCACCGTTAGCACTCCTCGTCATCGGGCGCAACCACGCCCAAATGTGTTCAAATTAGCAAAGTCGAGAAGGGCAGCACCACAGGGCTGCCCCAACGATCGTACATGTTAGCCGATTGTGCCTTCAAGCTGAATCTGGATGAGGCGATTCAACTCCAGCGCGTATTCCATCGGCAGTTCTTTCACCAACGGCTCGATGAAGCCGTTGACGATCATAGCGTTGGCTTCGTCTTCGTTGAGTCCGCGACTCATGAGATAAAACAGCTGATCTTCACCGATGCGGCTGACCGAGGCTTCGTGACCCATCGTGACGTTTTTCGCATCACATTCGATGTAGGGGTAGGTGTCGGAACGGCTGTGGTCATCCAGCAAGAGGGCATCGCAAACGACGTTGCTCTTGGCGTTATCTGCGCCTTCCATGATCTTGAGCAACCCGCGATAGCTGGCGCGGCCACCATCTTTGCTGATGGACTTGCTGATGATCTGGCTACTGGTGTTGGGGGCGAGATGGGTAATCTTGCCGCCTGCATCCTGATGCTGTCCGCGTCCGGCGAAGGCAATCGAGAGGACTTCGCCATGCGCGTTTTCGCCCGCCAGAATGACGGCGGGGTACTTCATGGTTAGCTTGCTGCCGAGGTTGCCATCCACCCATTCCATCGTGGCGTTTTTGTAGGCTATCGCCCGTTTGGTGACGAGGTTGAAGACGTTATTCGACCAGTTTTGGATGGTGGTGTAACGGCAGCGTCCGCCATCCTTGATGATGATTTCGACCACGGCGCTGTGGAGGCTGTCGGAACTGTAAATAGGGGCGGTGCAGCCTTCGACGTAGTGGACGTAAGCGCCTTCGTCTACGATGATGAGCGTGCGCTCGAACTGTCCCATATTTTGGGTGTTGATGCGGAAATAAGCCTGTAACGGCATTTCCACACGCACACCCTTTGGCACGTAGATGAACGAGCCGCCTGACCAGACGGCGCTGTTGAGCGCGGCGAATTTGTTGTCTGAGGACGGGATGATTGTGCCAAAGTATTCTTTGACCAGTTCGGGATACTCGCGCAGGGCAGAGTCCATGTCGAGGAAGATCACGCCTTTGGATTCGAGGTCTTTGACAATGTTGTGGTAGACCGATTCCGAGTCGTACTGGGCGCTGACGCCTTGCAAATACTTTTGTTCGGCTTCGGGGATACCGAGCCTGTCAAACGTATTTTTGATTTCCGGCGGCACTTCTTCCCAACTGCGCCCCTGTTTGTCGGTGGCACGCACATAGTAGTAAATGTCATCGAAGTTGATCTGAGCCAGATCACCACCCCAATTCGGCGTGGGCTTGGCGATGAAGATGTCGTAGGCTTTCAACCGGAATTCGGTCATCCAGCCGGGTTCGTTCTTCATTTTGCTGATCTGAGCGACCAGTTCGCGGGTGAGACCCTTGCCACTTTTGAAGGCATATTTCACATCGTCGTCGTGAAAACCGTAGTTTTCTTCATAGGACGTGCCCACGTCCCGTAACGCTGCTTCGGCGGCGGTCAGTTGCTTTTCGCTGGGAACAAATTCCATATCAACCATGTCAACCTCCTCTGGTTGTTGCGGCGTGGGCGGGTTTAGGCAGTGCCATACTTCTCACGAACCCAATCGTAGCCATGTTCTTCAAGGTGCAGCGCGAGGTCAGGGCCACCGCTTTCGGCAATCTGGCCCTCGAACATGATATGGACGAACTGCGGCTTGATGTAGTTCAGGATGCGCTGGTAATGGGTGATAACCAGCACACCGAGGTCTGGCCCCTTGAGCTTGTCCACGCCTTCAGCCACGATACGCAGCGCGTCAATATCGAGGCCGGAGTCGGTTTCGTCCAGAATGGTGATGCGCGGTTCGAGCATTGCCATCTGAAGGATTTCAGCGCGTTTCTTTTCGCCACCGCTGAAGCCTTCGTTCAGGTAGCGGCCTGCGAAGCTGTGATCCATTTTCAAGTAGTCCATTTTGGACTTGAGAAGGCGACGGAATTCAGGGATGGAGATGCCCTTGCTTTCCGGGTTGGCGGCCTTCAAACGCGAGTTGAGCGCCTGCCGCAGAAAGTTGGCGAGGGTGACACCGGGAATGACCACCGGATACTGGAAAGCGAGGAACAAACCTGCACGGCTGCGTTCGTCCGCTTCGAGTTCAAGCAGATCGTTGCCATCGAAAATGACCTGACCGGCAGTGACGTGGTAAGCGGGATGACCGAGAAGGACATTTGCCAGCGTGCTTTTGCCGGAGCCGTTTGGCCCCATCAGCGCATGGACTTCACCCTGCTTGACGGTGAGATTCACTCCGCGCAAAATTGGCTTATCTTCTACCGAGACGTGCAAGTTCCGAATTTCGAGTGCTGCGCCCATTCCGGCGACTTCCTTCCTGCGATTTAAGGCTTGTTAAATTGACTGTGTACCTAGAGGTGCAAACTGTTGCCAGTATAGCAGTCTGTGAAAGAGCGAGTCAATAATGATGATTACAATTAGAGAAATTCTCACGAAGTCATTATGTTACGTTTGGGGAATTCAATGTTGACCGGGGTTAACATCATTCGCAGCGTGATAAATTGACGGGCGAAAAGCGATTGTGCTACCATGCGGCAATCGTGTGAGCGAAAAGAGGGACTGTTATGAGTGAACAGGTTCACGTATCTGAAGAAGGTTTGCTGGATGCTTTGCGGGAGGTGGTTGATCCAGAAATTGGGATGAATGTGGTAGAACTCGGCCTGATCCGCCATACCGAGATTTATGAGGATCGCGCACACGTCAACATGATTATGACCACGCCATTCTGTCCGTATGCGCCCCAGCTTTTGGAGCAGACGCGGCGCACGGCACAGAATTACGTGCGCCGCCCCACAACGATTGAGATGGGGATGGAGATGTGGGATCCAAGCATGATGGAAGAAGGCGCTGCGGATGATTGGGGCTTGTTCTGAGATTCGCTGTCTGCGCTATTGAATCCGGTATTTGAAAAGGACACTGCTGACGCCAGCAGTGTCCTTTTTTATGGCGGGAGCGCCGGCTATTTCGGGCGGTTGCGGAGAATGAACTCACGCGGGTCTGTATAGTTGGCTTGCAGGCGGGCGAGGTTGCGCCCCGGCCAATCTTCGGGGTTGGTTTCCATCAGGGTCGTGGGGCTGATGTCATAGTGCAGGTGATAGGCATAGCGTCCGAAGGCATTCCCTACATTCGCAATTTGCTGACCGCGTTTGACGCGATCTCCGACCTTCACAATCATCTGTTCAATATGCCCGTAGCGGCTGTAGTAGACTTTGCCATTGGTTGCCAGCGGGTCGTGCCGGATGATGATGACATTGCCCCAAATGGGCAACCGACTGGCAAAGGCGATGAGGCCGCTGGCAGTGGCGTAGACCGGCGTGTGAGCATCGGCATCTCGCGGGAGATTGAGGTCTGCGCCCGTGTGGTAGGCTTCCTGCGGGGTGCCGATGAAGTACAACTGACCAAACGGACTGGCATCTATCCACTGACCGGGCCATACCTGAGTGGAGCGCCGTTCGGTTTCGGTTCCAACCGGGCAATCGAAACCGTCAGACAAGAATGAGGTGGACGGAATGCCGCCGCCTGTGGGCGGAACGATGGCGCGGAAACGGATGGCATCAAAGACGATTTCTTTGCTGGTTTCACCGGTGAGGTCGTTTAGGAAGATTGTCCCCGCGCCGGTGGTTGCTTTGTCGAATTCATAGACGCCGAGCGTGACCCATTCGTTGCTGTAGCGGGATTGATCCACATTCACCATAATTTCGCCCACAGCACCTTTTACACCGTTGATTTTGTAACGGGCGTTGGTGGCTGTGGAGTGGCGACCGGGAACGAATGTCGCCACTTCGTATTTGCCTGTGGTTGTGATGCGGGGTATCCAGCGTGCCCAGACTTTGCTGGTTTGCGGTTCGGTCAGCTTAAACTGGGCTGTCCAGCCCCATGTGTTCTGGAAGGTTTCAAATTCATTCTTGCCTGTGTACGAACCGCTGGCAAAGCCTGAATCGGTGGGTTTAATGACCTGATCGGAGAGGATAAGATCAGGGGGTGTGACTGTGGGGGGCGTGCTAGACATAGGGGTGTTGATGGCTGCCCAACCTGCGGGAGTCATGACGCCGAGCCGCCACCAGCTCAGGCCGCGTGCCTGATGGCGCTGAGTGGAGAGGGTAATGGCGGTATTCATGTCGGTGGGTTCGGCATCTGACTGAAGCGCCGGAATGATGGGCTTCCCGTAATTTCCCCATATCTCATAGGTTTCGCGCAGGGTGTCTTCCGGTGTGCGTCGGAAGGTCGCCCAGTAGTCCATCGGATGAATGCTGTTGATGAAGGGGAACCACTCGCGGGGGAAGATGGTGTCGTAGTGCTGCTGACGTGGATCAACGGCCATGCCGATATGGAAGGTTCCGGGCAGGGCGCGGCGCAGGCGGGTCATGAAGGGGCGAATGCCCGCTGATCCGCCCATCCAGAAGCCGTCATAGGGTTCGACATCCAGAATGAGCGACATGACGCCGGGGCGCTGACAGGCCTGAATGAGAATATTGGTTTCGGCTTCCATGTGGGAGCCTTTGGGAACGCTCCATGCGTGGAACTCTAGCCCGTAACGGGCAAGCGCCTGCACCCAGCGGTCAATGCTCTCTGGGCCATCAATGGCGAGGCTGCGTTTAGTGTCCCAGTAACCCTGCCATTGTGCGCCAGTTCTGGACGTGGCATCGGAGATTTTCACCCACACCTGATTTACGTTCGGCGCGGTGGCTTTAATGTTGCGAGCCACATCGTCTATGGTGTTTTCGGGTAGGACATCGCCTTTCCAATGCCAGACCGCGATTTTGCCATCGTAGGGCGTGGCCTGACCGGGTTTCACGGGTAGCGGCGTGACGATATCTTCAAAACTGATCACCGTGTTTGATACCCAACCCGCAAGGCCGGGTTGCTCCACCCACAACCATCCGGTCTGGGTTTGGGAGGCGGGATAGTAGGTGATTACCGTGTTGTTCCGCACATCGCCAATATCGCGGTAATTGGTGCCGGGGCCATTGCGGACATTGACATAGGTGGAACGGGTGCGCGCAATGGCAGATTTGCCCGTGCCAGCATTGGTTGGTTTGGGGACGGGCGTCGGGTATGCGCTCATGAGTCGGCCTCCGAGGTCGCTGTAGTGGGGTAAGAATTCGGTTCCATAACCGTTTTATCCGTGTTATATCCATTGAGGATAGTAATACACTTTGGCTTGGGAGGCAAAAGACCTAAGCAGATATATGCAGGCGGCCTTCGCCAGCGGTGATGTTGCCCACAAGGGCGGCTGTTTCTCCCGCAGAGAGTAAATCGGCAAGGAGTGATTCGGCTTGATCCGCTGCAACTGCGACCAACAAACCGCCGGATGTTTGGGGATCGTAGAGGAGATGCTGATGCGGCTCAGGGATTGAGGGGTGGAATACTGTCCACTGGCTGAAATAGTCATGATTGCGCCACATGCCACCGGGGAAGGTGTCGCGGTCTGCATAGTCGAAAGCGCCGGGAAGCCATTGCAGGGCGCTAAACTGGAAGTGGAAATCGGTCAAGCTGAGATGCGCCATTTCGTGAGCATGACCGAGAAGCGCATAACCTGTAACGTCGGTCATGGCGTGGACGGCGTACTGCCGCGCTAGATGAGATGCGGCGCGGTTCAGGCGGCTCATGCTGGTGACTGCGGCGGCGACATGCTCCGGCGCGGCTTGATCGCGCTTGAGAGCAGTGGTAATGACACCCGTCCCTAGCGGCTTGGTGAGGATGAGCCGATCACCTGCTTGAGCGCCGCCTTTGGCAATGATTTTGTCAGGATGCACTAGGCCGGTTACAGCCAGTCCGTACTTCGGCTCTTTGTCGGTGACGGTGTGCCCACCAGCGATGGCGATACCGGCTTCGCGTACTTTTTCGGCACCGCCGCGCAGGATTTCGCTAAAGGCCGACATATCGAGGCCGTCAGGGTAGGCGGCAAGATTGATCGCCATCAGCGGGTCGCCACCCATCGCGTAGATGTCGCTGAGGGCGTTGGCGGCGGCGATTGCGCCAAAGCTGTAGGGGTCATCTACTACCGGCGGGAAGAAATCCATCGTTGAGATAATCGCACGTTCGGAGTCGAGGCGATAGACCGCCGCATCGTCCGGTTCAGCGAGGCCGACGAGTAGATCAGGGTATGCAATTGGTGGAAATATTCCCTGTAGTGGCCGCAACACGTGGGCCAATTCGCTCGGTCCGAGCTTGGAGGCTCAACCCGCGCAAGCGGCAAGGGCGGTCAATTTCACCATCGCATCCTCCGTTTGTCGCTCTAGTTACTCGAACGATAAGGAGGAGTATAGGCAGGGTGAATGTGCCGCGCAAGAGTCTTCTGCGGTTTCGGGTTTAGCGCAGGGTCAGCAAATAGGTGATGATGTCCTGAAGCTGACCTAGTGTGAGTGTCTGGTTATAGGTGGTGGGCATTACGCCTGCCACCATGCCATCTACCAGATAATCGTTCGGGTTCAAAATGGATTGACGCAGATAGGTTTCGGCGCTGGTGTTGGGCAGGCGTGTGGAGGCACGCTGCGCAACGCTTTTCAGGGAAGGGCCGATATTCACTTCGTCATTATCTACGCGATGACAGGCAATGCAGGCGGCGAGGCCGTTGAACAGTTCCTGTCCCCGTGTTACATCTCCGACGGGCGTTGCCACGAGACCGGGTGTGGGGGTATCGGTTGGGAGTAGGGCGACTGAGATTAGCGGGTCAGGTGTGGGCGTGCCAAAGACTTCAAACAGCAGGACGTACTCTTTGCCGGGGATGGTGCCTACGCTGCATAAGGTGGCGGTCTGATCTTGCGCTGAAAGTGTGGGCAGGGTGCTGCTGCCGGGGCCACCGATCACGAAAAAGGCCATGAAGGCTAAGGGGGTGACGATTGAAAAGAGCAAGATTGTGAGAATCTTGGCTGCTCGTGTGTTGGACATGTTCAAATTCCTCGTGACATAACAATAAGGCGTGTTGCACATCTGAAATGCGTTGTTCCCGATTCAGGATTGAACGCATTGTATTGTCAATTGTCAGACTAATGCAGCGTTCGGCTTGTGCGAAGTGTTGTTCGTCATGGTAGGGCGTGATGTTCTGCACGTTTAGCGCGTTGTGTATAAAATGATGAATGCTATACGAGGAATTCAGCATGTACGCAACCCGCCAGCGAATGGAAGAATTGGAAGTACAGACGCTCGCTCCGTATGGATTGCGCAGCGGTGCCAGCCGAGGCCGCCAGCATCATGAGGGAGAGCCAAAATATCGCACCGCGTTTCAGCGTGACCGGGATCGGATTATTCATTCGGCGGCATTCCGACGCCTTGAGTATAAAACACAAGTTTTTGTGAACGATGAGGGCGATTACTACCGTACCCGGCTGACGCACACGCTGGAAGTGGCGCAAATCGGACGGACGCTGGCACGGGCGCTGGGCGTCAACGAAGACCTTGTTGAGGCGATTTGTCTGGCGCATGACCTCGGTCATCCCCCATTCGGACATGCAGGCGAGGGCGTGTTGAATACTTTGACACAGGCTTGCGGCGGGTTTAACCATAATCATCAGAGTTACCGCGTCGTGACCCAGTTGGAACGGCGCTATCCAGATTGGCCGGGGTTGAACCTGACCTATGAGGCACTGGAAGGGATCGCAAAGCACGAAACGGAATATGATTTGAGCAATGTGACGGGATATGATGCGGCGCGTAAAGGCAGCCTTGAAGCGCAGATCGCTAATGTTTCGGATGAACTGGCGTATAACGCGCATGATCTGGATGATGGGTTGGCGGGGGGGCTGATCGCGGTGGAAGATTTGCAGGAGGTGGCGTTGTGGCGGCGTGTGGCGGAGCAAACCAGATGGGGCGGAGGCCGATTGGATGAGATTACACGCCATACGTTAATCCGTGAATGGGTCGGGTTGCAAGTGGATGATGTACTCAACACCACGACTCAGCGATTGAATGCTCTTAAACCCGCCAGTAGCGATGCGGTTCAGCTTCATTCAGAGCAGATTGTTTCGCATAGTGATGAATTAAAGGCTGCAAATCGGCAGGCAAAAGACTTTTTGTTTGAACACATGTATGTGCATTTCCGTGTGGTTCGTATGTTGCGACGTGCCGAGCAGTTTGTGACTGAACTTTTCAATCGTTTTGTCCGTGATCCGCGCCAGCTTCCCCCCGAATATCAAGGCCAATTGAATGACAAAGATATGCAACGGGTGGTTGCTGATTATATTGCTGCTATGACAGATCGCGGAGCCTTGTTAGAATATCGGCGGTTGTTCGACCCATTGATGAAGCCGTAGAGTCTTCTGCGGTTTGTGTTCCGGGCGCCGTGATAGAGAATTGGATGGCTCATGGCGAATAATCCGAATGAAACAATTCTAAAAAATCGTTACCGTCTGGTATCCCAACAGGGTTCTGGCGGTATGGCAGTCATTTATAAGGCGATAGACCCAGAATTGAGCCGAACGGTGGCGGTAAAAATTCTGCGTCCGAGTCTGACGAATGATCCGGCTTTTCTGGTGCGATTCAAGAACGAGGCCAAGAGCGCCGCGAACCTGATGCACCCGAATATTGTCACTGTGTATGATGTGGGGAACGAAGGCCCGACTCATTTCATTGTGATGGAATTTGTGGAAGGCACAGACCTCAAGAAAATCATCAAGACCGACGGGGTACTCACGGTTGAGCGTGCCCTGAAGCTGGTGATCCAGATTTGTGCCGGTATTGGTTACGCGCACCGTGCCGGTCTGGTACATGCTGATGTGAAGCCCCAGAACATTCTCGTCACCAAAGGGGATGTGGTAAAGGTCACGGACTTTGGTATCGCGCAGGCTTTTAGCGATACACAGCCACAGGCCGAACGCGCCGCAGTGGTGTGGGGTAGCCCGCATTATTTCGCGCCGGAGCAAGCGCGGGGCGAAAAGCCAACGCCTGCTTCGGATGTGTATTCGATTGGCATTGTGCTTTTTGAGATGCTTACGGGACGGTTGCCGTATACGGGTGTTGACCAGCAGCAACTGGCGCTGGCGCATATCCGCGACCGCATTCCGATGGTCACTGAGATTAACCCGGCTGTTCCTGATACGCTGGCGCAAATCATCTATAAGGTGATGAGCAAAGAGCCTGCGATGCGCTATCGCACCGCAGATCAGTTGGGGCAAGTGCTGGAAAGCTACCGCAGTCGTGGGCGCGAACAGACGATGGCAAACCCGCCGCCTGCTTACGGGCAACCGCCTGCCACCCCTTCGCCGTATGCGCCGCCGCCGCTGCCGTTTACACAGGCGCAGCAGCCCCCGCCGCCGCCACCGCTGCCGTTCACCCAAGCGCAACCGACACCCCCGATGCCGTTGCCGTTTACGCAGCCGCAGCAGCCGACTTTTCCACCTGCGCCAAATATGAATGTGCCTTATCCGCTGGACCCAACCCAACGTTACAATGCGGCACCGAACGCGCCTCAAGCGCCTGCCTATAATCGTCCGGGTGTGCCTTCCCCGTTTGAACGACCGGCTGAAGCCGGACAAGCGGCGTATTCACAGGTTGTCCCCGGCCAACCGTTGCCGCCCGCAACACCCGCACAGCCCTGGATGACGAGCAGCAGTCAGCAACTGTATAGCCGCCCGCTAGATCGTGAGGATGATATTCCTCCGGCTCTGGACGCAGTGACTATTGCGCTGGCCGTCATGGCGTTTTTTGCGGTCTTGTGCTTGATTCCTTTATGGGTACAGGTCTATCTGGCGCGATTTGCTGGCGGCTGATACTCACACAGGGTGGTTGATGACAAATTCCCGGTATACGCCGGGAATTTGCGTTTATGGCGCGATCAGCGCGAAAAATTGATCGCTGCTATACTGCCCTTTAATCGGCAGTGTAACGGAGCAAGAGTTGATGAGTGGCCGTTTAATCAACCGCGGCGAACGATTAACAGCGATAGAACGCATGCTGGTTCGCAACAATCAGGGCTTGCGGGCGGTTGAGATTGCGCAGCTTTGTGATGTGGATCGGCGCACGATCTATCGTGATCTGGAGACGCTGGAAGAACTGGGCGTGCCGATTACCCAGCATGAGGGACGTTTTTTCATCAATCGTGATTATTATCTGGCTTCGGTACGGCTGAATTTTCATGAGGCGGTTGCACTGTATTTATCCGCACGTACTTATGCCCGCAGCGCCGAACAGCAAAACCCGTATCTGATCGCCGCGTTGACCAAGTTGAGCGCATCGCTGCCTGAGCCGCTGGCTGGACATGTGGGGTATATTGCAGATTGGGCGCGGGGAAACCCGATTGATCGTAATTTCGCGTCTACGTTGGAGATGCTCACGCGGGGGTGGGTGGAACGGCGAAAGATCAAGGTGTGGGGGGGGCTAGGGCATGGCGGTGAGGTGAACGGGCGTGATTTTTCCGTTTATTTTATCGAGCCGACGACCAGCGGTGCGCTGTACGCTATAGGCTACGATGACTACAGCCTTTCCGTTGCGGCGGTGAAGGTGAACGCCATCCGCCGCGCTAAGTTGCTGGATGCGACCTATGAGATTCCAGCGCAATTTGATCGGCGGCCTTATCTGGATAGTATCTGGGGTGTGCTGACGAGCGAAGGTGGCCCACGAACGCGAGTGGTCATCGCGTTTTCGCCGGAAGTGACTCCGTTGATGCGAGAACGGTTGTGGCATGCTTCGCAGCAAATCGAGACTCTGAACGATAAACGGTGCACGCTGACGGTGTATGTTTCGGATTGGCATGATTTGCTGCCGTGGATACGGTCGTGGGGGGCACAGGTTGAGGTGCTAGAGCCTGCTGCGCTGCG
>CAIPFY010000454.1 GCA_903864435.1 uncultured Chloroflexota bacterium
ACACCTCCACTGGCGACGTTTCCAGTTTCCTGTGGAGCTTCGGTGATGGCGTCGGCTCTAGCACCGACCCCAACCCCACCTACACCTTCAACGCGGCTGGTGACTACACCGTTGCCCTCACTGTCTCTGGTTCCGGCGGTTCCAACTTCACTCAACAGGTCATCAGCGTCAGCGCACCCGCCGTTGCGCCGGTAGCCGGATTCACCGCTGTGCCCACTTCCGGCGTAGCGCCGCTGACCGTTCAGTTCACCAACACCTCCACTGGCGACGTTTCCAGTTTCCTGTGGAGCTTCGGTGATGGCGTCGGCTCTAGCACCGACCCCAACCCCACCTACACCTTCAACGCGGCTGGTGACTACACCGTTGCCCTCACCGTCTCCGGTTCTGGCGGTTCCAACTTCACCGAAATGATAGTTAGCGTCAGCGCGGGAGGTTCTACAACCCCATCGGTCACATTGAGCAGTAAAGTGGTGTTCACCAGTAACCGTGACGGCAATCCCGAAATCTACACGCGGACAACTGACGGTCAGATCACACGAATCACGAATGACGGAGCGAATGACAATGCAGCAGCATGGTCAGGCGATGATCGTGTCGTGTTCGTCTCCGACCGCGAAGGTCGTCCGCAAATCTACATCATGAACAGCGATGGTTCCGGCCTGCTGCGCTTGTCCGATCTCACAGCCAACGACAGCGCCCCCGTTTGGACAAATGACGGGCGACTTGCGTTCGTCTCCGACCGTGAAGGCCGTCCGCAAATCTATGTCATGAACAGCGATGGTTCCGGCCTGCTGCGCTTGTCCGATCTCACGGCGAACGACACCATGCCCGCGTGGTCTAGCGATGGACGCATTGCGTTCGTCTCCGACCGTGAAGGCCGTCCGCAAATCTATGTCATGAACAGCGATGGCACGAACATCCAGCGCATTTCCGACTTTAATGGAGATGACAGCGCACCCGTCTGGTCGCCGGACAATAGCCGAATCGTGTTCGTATCCACACGCGATGGTCGCCCGCAAATCTACACCATGAACAGCAGTGGTACAGATACCGTCCGCATCTCTGACTTCACGGGTGACGACTATGCGCCGTCATGGTCGCCGGATAGTAGCCAAATTCTGTTTGTGTCCACACGCGATGGCCTCCCACAAGTCTACGTAATGAACACCGATGGGTCAGGAGTTCAGCGCGTATCGGATAACACTGCCGCCGACAGCGAGTCGGTCTGGCAGCGTTAGGCACTTCCGTTTGTTTATCTGAAAAGTCGGGCTTCACGCCTTCTGGATGAAGCCTGACTTTTCTTGTATATCATGTTCATGGTCAGGTTTTACCGGCTTGAATAGGTAGGATAGCATTGTCAGCTATGCAAAAGCGTTTCGTACTCCTCCTTCTACTCGTGGCTGGCCTCGGCTTAGCGGGGTGCCGCACCACGCAGCCCACGCCACAAATTCGCGTTTCGGTTGTTGCAGATGGGCGTGAAAGAACCTTCCTCTTGCCCGGCCCAACAACCGTAGGCGAATTTCTGCGTGACCCGAAGGTGGATATACAACTCGGTGATCTGGACAGAATCAACCCGCCACAGTTCACACAAATCATAGATGGCACACGCATTACCATCGCCCGTGTCACCGAACAAAATGAGTGCGAACAGAGCGAAATCCCCTACAAACAAACGACCGCCTTAAACGAAGGTTTGCAACCCGGAGAACAACGTATCGTTCAGGCCGGGCAAGGCGGCGTCCTCGAAATCTGTTATCGCGTTTCGGTAGTTGATGGCGTCCCCGGCGAGCGGATTGAAACCAACAGTACCGTAATCCGTGATGCACAGGACGAAATCATCTACATTGGGCCAACTGGCGAGATTGAACCAGTACCCATCGTCGGTACACTCGCCTATATCAACAACGGCAATGCGTGGATCATGCGCACAAGCAGCACCACCAAGCGCCCCATTACAACCGAAAGCGACCTCGATCCCCGCGTTTTCTCATTGTCTGCCGATGGGCAGCAGCTACTTTTCACCCGCAAAAGCGTTGGGGAAGATGCAACCTCATCCTTCAACCAGTTATGGTCTATTCAAGATGTCTCACAACCCAGCCCAGCTGTGGCCTTAATCCCCAGTAACATCCTATATGCCGACTGGGTGCCGGGACTCGAAAACACAATAAGCTACTCCACCGGGGAACCCCGTGAAGCCACACCCGGTTGGCTGGCGTTCAATGACCTGTGGCAAATGCGAATTGACCCCACCAATGGCGATTCGCTCAGCGTCAAGCAGATTATCGAACGTTCAACAGGCGGACTCTATGGGTGGTGGGGAACGCGCTTTCAGTGGTCGCCCGATGGAACCCGTCTCGCATGGGCGCAAGCCAATGGGATAGGGCTAGTCAACCTTGAAGATGGGACACTTGATTCAGGGCTGATGACCTACGCCGTACTCCGTCCCGTAGGAGACTGGTCTTGGCGGGCAACCTTATCATGGTCGCCCGATGGCAATCTCCTTCTCTCCACCGTACATGGCGCCCCAACAGGGAGCGAGCTTGCCGAAAGCAGTCCGGTTTTTAATGTGGCAGTTTCGGATACCGGCGGCACGTTCGCAACAGATGTCATCCCGAATGCCGGCATCTGGGCAGCGCCGCAGTATTCCCCTTTGCTCAGCGATACAAACAGCCAGTTCCCCAAAGGGTACCTCGCCTATCTAATGGCGCGTGACCCATTCAGCAGCATCAACGGGGAATACGACCTCATGGTGGCAGATCGTGATGGAAGCAACCCCCGCACGATATTCCCCCCGTCCGGGCGTCCGGGGCTAACCGCACAACAATCCATTTTCCAGAATCAAGAGTTTGTCTGGAGTCCCGATGGTCGCCAGATTGCATTGATCTATCAGGGCAATTTGTGGGTGGTGGATGTCGAATCGATGATCGCTCACCAACTCACTCTGGATGGAGGGGCCTCAAATCCGGTCTGGGCACGATGAAGCGCAATATTCTAATCGCAGGCATCGCCCTATTCGCTTTCCTCGGCAGCGTCGTTACAGGGTGGAAAACAACCGCTGAACGCGACCTACAACTACGCGGCTATACCGATGCGTCCCGCAGCGCCGACCTCCCTTATCGCGTACCCCTTTTAGGAGTCAATGCTGATCTTTTTCAGTACGATTCCAGTCAACTCCATCAACAATTGATATGGATGGAGCAAGCACAAATCACATGGGTTCGCCAATTCGTTCGCTGGGACGAACTCGAACCGCAGCCTGAGCAATATGATTGGCAATCATGGGACGCCCTTGCTGCCGAATTGCGTCAGCACCCGAACCTGCGAATAGTCGCTGTGCTGTGCAATTCTCCGCAGTGGGCGCGTCTCTCCAAACCAACCGTGACCCATACGGCTCCGCCCGACAACCCTGACGATTTCGCAGCATTTGCCGCAGCATTCGCCGTTCGCTACGGCAATATTGTGGACACTTACGAAATCTGGGATGAACCCAACTTGCAAATAGCATGGGGCGGTCAGGAACCGCATCCCATAGATTACGCGGCATTGTTGACCGCCACCTACCCCGCCATTCACCAATCAGATTCCGGGGCAATCGTCATAACAGGAGGCTTAGCGCCCACAACCGAAACCGGCCCCGCCAATATCAACGAGTTGGATTTTCTTAGGGCACTCTATCAAGCTGGAGCGCAAGACAGCTTTGATGCAGTCGGCACCAAGCCCTATGGATTTGACGTGCCCCCGCTGGAACGCACCCTGCGAACAGATCAACTCAACTTCAATCGCGTTATTCTGCTCCGCGAAGAAATGGTCAAACGGGGCGACGGTCGAAAAGCGATCTGGGCGAGCGCGTGGGGCTGGAATCATCTACCGGAAAATTGGGAAGGTTCACCGTCCATCTGGGGATCGGTTTCTGCGGAACAGCAGGTCACTTACACCCTTGATGCGCTTGCCCGTGCCGAAAGAGAGTGGACATGGATGGGCGGGATGATCCTCCAGCATTGGCAACCCCCTGCGGCACAGGATGACCCGTTGTGGGGATTCTCGGTCATTGCGCCCGACAATCATCCCGGATCGTTATGGTCAGCACTCGCTCAGCGCCCGCGTATGCCTTACGCCGAGAACGGTTTGTTCGCCGCCGCCAATCCCTACACACGTTACAGCGGCGTGTGGACTCTCGGCCCAATGGGGGCTGACATCGGTTGGCTAAAAGACAGCCACTTAGCTTTCAATTTTGCCGGCAGCGATGTGTCCGTCTTAGCCCGCAAAGATGATTATGTTGCTTACCTGTATCCGAGCATAGACGGCGGTTCCCCGAACGCCACACCGCAAGACTCATCAGGCCATGCCTACATCGTCCTCACCAGTGGCAGCCTGAAACTCGAAACCAGCCTCATCCCGATAGCCCGCAACCTGTCAGCCACAGCGCACACGCTGGAAATAATTGCTGACCGGGGATGGGATCATTGGGCGATTGCGGGCTTTGGAGTGAGTACGGGCAATCTGACAGCAGATTATGACCAGATCATTCAAATCTCCATACTCGCTACCCTCATCACTGGACTCGCCACCCTCATCAGCCTATGGCGTTTGCTCCCCCAGATCAATCTTACGCCGCTGCGTCCGCTGATGGAACTCTGGGGAATGCCTCTGGGCATCATCACCAGTATCAGCCTCATGTTCGGCATGTTGCTCAGTTGGGGAGATAGCCTGCCCAATCTGTTCCGCCGTGACCCGCTGCCGCTTGGGTTAGCCATCCTGAGCGCAGGATTGCTTCAACTTCAACCCGGACTGCTTCTAGCGATCATATCTGCGTTGATCCTGTTCATCATCCTATATCATCGGCCAGACGTAGGTCTAACGGTCACGTTGTTGTGGGCGCCATTCTTCCTATTTCCGGTGAACCTGTATCGGTTTGCATTTCCGGTTACGGAAATTTTGATCCTGCTCACTGCAACCAGTCGCCTGTTACGCGGAATCGTGGTTCTCAGCCAGATGAGAACCGCCCGTGTCAGCCTGTTTCCTATCTTCACAAAGCGCCAACTCATCTCAAACCTGCGGGGCATTGATATCTGGGTCTTGCTGTGGGTCTTGCTAGGATGCACATCGGTACTCTGGAGTGAACAGCGAACACAGGCGATTACCGAATTGCGCGTCTTGTTCGTAGAACCCGCCCTTTTCTATATCCTCTTTCGCAGCCTGCGCCCCAATCTAAAACTCGCCTACCAGTTGGTAGACGCCTTACTGGTCAGCGGGATCATCGTCGCCACAATCGGCCTCTGGCAGTTCACGCAAGGGCAAGCCATCATTACAGCCGAAGAAGGCGCCCGCCGCCTCGCAAGCGTATACGGTTCGCCAAACAATGTGGCGCTCTATCTGGGACGGTGCATCCCATTCTTCATCGCCTTCGTGCTGGTTCCCATCACACGCTGGCGGCGGGTGTTCGGCGCTCTGGCGCTAATCCCCATCGGCCTTGCTTTCATCCTTACCCAAAGCGTCGGCGGAATATTTATCGGCCTCCCTGCCGTCATCACAGCATTACTACTGCTTCTGCTCGGACGAAAAGCAATCCTCCCGCTGGGGGGACTCGTGCTGGTGACAATCGTATGTTTTGGGATTGCGGCACAATCGCCTCGCTTTGCCCGTGCGCTGAATTTCGACAGCGGCACCAATTTTTACCGCCTTCGCGCTTGGGAAAGCGCACTGAACATGATCGCCGACCACCCGATCACCGGGTTGGGGCTGGATCAGTTCCTCTACGCTTATCGAGGACACTATATTCGCCCGGATGCGTGGCAGGAACCCAACCTCTCACATCCTCATAACATTTTTCTCGACTTCTGGATTCGCTTAGGCTTGGGAGGCGTTGCCCTTCTCGTAGCCATCCTCGTGATCTTGGTTCGCAACCTAAAGCGTGTATTTCACCCGCTAAAAGCAGCGCGATCAAACCACAGGCTACTCTGGGCACTCCTGATCGGCATCATCGGTTGTCTCGTAAATGTATTTGCACATGGCCTGATTGATAATAGTATCTATGTACAAGATCAGAGCTATGTCTGGATGCTGCTGTTGGCGTTAACCAGCTGGTTATCGAACAGGCAAGCTATTGACGGGGTTGATAGGACGTGATGTAATCCTTTTCATATAATTCGTCAGGGGCGATGATGAAGGCCAAGATCAACAAGATCAGCATTCAGCTTCAGCAAATTAGCCTATTGGCCTCGTCCGCTGCCTGCATTGTTCACGTTACGGATACCAACCTCAATCTCTCGCCGGAGTTACATGCAGCGGGCGCGGTTGTAGAAAAAGCGACATCGGAAATCGGATGGTGCGAAATCGGAGAAGCCGTCATCACCGAAGCAGGCGCACTTCCCTATGAAAAAATCATCCACGCGGTTGCGCCACGATGGGGAGAAGGTAGCGAACGCGCACGCCTAGCCAACCTCACCCTGCGCTGCTTGCAACTCGCAGACTTGCACCGGCTAAAATCACTTGCCTTCCCGCCCATCTCAACCGGCATACTGGGCTACCCTCTCGAAAATTGTGCTAAAACCATGATCGAGCAGATCATTGACTTCACATTTGAAAACCCCCGTTATGTGCGGTTAATTCAGGTGTGCCTTACCTCACCAACCCATTTTTCCGCGTTCTGCTCGGAACTACACCAGCAGATAAACGATCTATTAGCACGCGGTGAAGGCGAAGTACAGATGTAGGGTGTGCATTCAATCACAGGGCATCAAACAGGGCATTTAGACAAACTAATGCCTGTGGTAGACTGTAATTACAAAAACCATTCAATTCAGAGGCGGCAACAGTGCGTATTCTCGTAACCGGCGGAGCAGGCTTTCTCGGATCACACCTATGCGAACGGTTATTATCCGAAGGTCACACAGTCGTGGCGATGGATAACTTCGTCACGGGCAACCCTCGCAACATTGCTCACCTTTCCGACAATCCTCGCTTCCAGTTCATCCAACACGACATTACCCACTTCATCCATTTGGACGGTGCGCTGGATGGTGTGTTGCACTTTGCATCACCGGCCAGCCCAATTGACTATCTCAAATTGCCCATCGAAACCATGAAGGTCGGATCACTGGGTACACATAACGTTCTGGGTCTTGCACTGGCGAAAAACGCCCGTATCCTGTTCGCTTCAACATCCGAAATCTACGGTGATCCGCTGGAACATCCACAAACAGAAACCTACCTCGGTAACGTGGATACCATCGGGCCGCGTGGGGTCTACGACGAAGCCAAACGGTTCTCCGAATCGTTGATGATGGCCTATCATCGCGCACACAATCTCGAAACGCGCATTGTCCGCATTTTCAACACCTATGGCCCCCGGATGCGCTTGGCGGATGGTCGCGTTGTACCAAACTTTGTAGCACAGGCGCTCCGGGGAGAATCGCTCACCGTCTATGGCACCGGATCACAAACGAGAAGTTTCCAGTATGTCAGCGATCTGGTGGAAGGCGTCTATCGGTTGTTCCAGTCGGACTTCCATGAACCCGTCAACATTGGTAATCCAGACGAGATGACTATTCTGGAATTTGCCCAGATTGTAAACGAAGTGACAGGGAATAAAGCGGGAATCATCTACAAAGATGAGCGCATTAAAGGCGACCCGCAAACCCGCAGACCGGACAACAGCCGCGCTAAAACAGTACTCGGATGGGAACCGAAGGTCAAGCTGCGTGAAGGTCTGGTAGATACCATTGCCTATTTCCGAAGCGTGCTGTGACCGTTTCTGCTCATCATACCCGGATCGCATACACCCCGGAACGAAGTGTCGCCATCTGGGGTGGAATAGCCGTTGCAATTGGCGTGGCGGTCAGTGTATTTCCACCACCGGTTGTATTGATTCTGGGGGTTGTCATCGCCATTTGTCTGGTCACGCTCATTTCACCAGCAAGTGCGCTGATCGGGCTGATGATTCTCTCGCCCCTCCGAACACTGATCGCAACCGAAGCCGCATTCCAGCTTCCCATTGATATTGGGCAAATTTCATTTGCAGCCACCCTACTCACATGGGGGATTCACCGCGTAGCGCGTGGGCTACCAATTCTGCCGATTCGGTGGACGGCGCTATCAAGCTCGCTCGTTCTATTCTTGCTGGTCAGTGGGCTATCAGCATGGGAAGCGGTATCCATCAGCGCATGGCTAAATGAATGGCTGAAATGGATACAAATATTCATCCTTGTGCTGTTGGTCGTCAACCAGTCTGCCGAAATCTCGTGGGAATGGCTGCTTTTCGGGCTGGTACTCGCTGGTATCGCCAACGCATTCATCGGTATCTATGAATTTTTTGGCGGCAGCGGCGCTCTGCACCTGCTCATTAATGATCGCTTCTTCCGGGCGTTCGGCACATTCGGTCAACCAAACCCATTCGCCGGTTTCATGGGATTGCTGCTGCCACTCAGCCTTATGGCTACAATTGGTTATGCCTCCCGCGTCGTCTTCCACCGCAGCAGCGGACAAAAACGCGAAATCCCCATTTTGCTGGCGGCCTACTATGCCTTTTCCAGTATGGTTCTCGCTGCCGGAATGCTCATGTCGTGGAGTCGCGGCGGTTGGCTCGGTCTTGTAAGCTCGGTTGCGGTGATAGCCATCGCCCTACCAAAACAAACACGCCGGGGACTCCTGCTCCTCGTGACCATTGGGGGGCTTATTGCAGCTCTCTGGTTCGCGGGGCTTATTCCAGCATCCGTAGTAGAACGACTCGCCACGTCTACACAAGAATTTTTCGCCTTCGAGGATGTGCGCGGTGTAGACATTGACCCGGCAAATTATGCGGTGGTCGAACGCCTTGCCCACTGGCAGGCGGGGCTGAATATGGCAACCGCCCATCCCTGGGTGGGAGTCGGGTTTGGAAACTATGAAATCGTCTACCCGGACTACCGCTTAATGAATTGGAGCGAACCGCTCGGTCACGCGCACAATTATTACCTCAACATTCTCGCCGAATTGGGTATCATTGGCCTTTTAGGTTACGGCAAGGTGTGGTTCACCACAATACGTTTGTCTTGGAAAGGCCGCAGGCATCCCGACAGGCTATCGAGATTCATCTGCATTGGACTGCTAGGGTCTTGGGCATACCTAGCAATTCACAGCCTATTCGATAATCTCTACGTCAATAACCTGTTCCTGCACATCGGACTGATGCTTGGGTTATTGATCGTCTTGTATAATCAGTCTAATATCTACCTGAGATTGGATCGTTCATGAGTCAGACGAACACCTTGCAAGGAAACCGAATGCTGCGTACTCCACTTGATTTCCCGATTCAGGCTGTGGCCGCACGCTTTGGTGACAAGTCCAAAGAGGTCGAACGTTTCCTCAAGTTCGCAGTGGTCGGTGTCTTTGGCGCCACAGTGGATTTCGGCACGGTGATCTTGCTGCAAGCCACACTAATGTCCCCTACAGACAAGTCCGGGCAGCCCATTGCCATCAATGTATTCATCGCCACGACCATCGCATTCATTGCAGCGGTCATCAGCAATTTCACATGGAACCGCATCTGGACATATCCCGACTCACGGTCAAAGTCAATGCGGCGACAGATGGCTCTGTTCGCGTTTATTAGCTTTGCGGGTTGGCTTGGTCGTACCATCTGGATTAGTTTGGCCTTTCACTGGTTGGGTGAAACGTTCATGCCTGTGCTGCTGCCTGTAATCCATATTATGCGTCCGGCATATATCCCGTCCTATACCGCTGAAGGCAAAATCGGCACCTTGATTGCTCAGCTCATCGGTGTGGTCGTGGTCATGTTCTGGAATTTCTATGCCAATCGGCTGTGGACGTACAATGACGTTAAACAGCGTACCGAATAGCGAATGACTATGGTGCCGACCATCGGCATTGATTACACACCCGCATACGAACAGGGTGGCGGAATTGGTCGCTTAGTACGCGAACTAATGGCTGCTCTAGCGGCGCTAGATCAAACTACCGACTATCGCCTTTTCGTTGCGGGTGCGGTTGGCTCTCGCCTTCCATCTGCGCCGGCTCCCAATTTCACATGGAAACCAACCCGCCTCACCCCGATGTGGTTGGCAAGATTATGGCACCGCGCCAGACTACCTATTCCAGTGGAAGTTTTCACCGGTCAAATGAGTCTGTATCACGCGACCGATTTTGTACTCCCCCCCACACGCTCATCAACCCGCACGCTATTAACGGTGCATGACCTTTCCTTTGTGCGGGTGCCAGAAACGGCCAGCCCCGGCCTGCGGCGCTATTTGGATGCAGTTGTTCCGCGTTCGGTACAACGCGCCGATCATGTGCTGGCAGACTCGACTGCCACAAAAAACGACCTCATCGAAATCTACAACACTCCACCGGAAAAAATCACCGTCCTCCTCAGCGGACTCACCCCGCAGTTCAAACCCGTGCGCGATCCAGCACAACTCCGCGCAGTACGAGAACGTTATCACCTCGGCGAAACACCGTATATTCTCTCGGTAGGTACTGTACAACCCCGCAAAAACTATGCGCGGCTCATCGAGGCGCTGGCTCACCTACGAGCAGAAAAACATGATGTACACCTCGTTATAGTGGGGGGCAAAGGCTGGCTAGAAGACCCCATCTATGCTGCTTTGCAACAGCACAATGTCGAAAAATACGTTCATTTCACAGGGTTTGCCGCCGAATCCGATTTACCCGCCATCTATAGTGGCGCGTTGTGTTGTGCGCTGCCATCATTATATGAAGGTTTCGGCCTGCCCGTCCTGGAAGCAATGGGATGTGGCATACCTGTCGTGACCTCTGCCATCTCCTCGTTACCGGAAGTCGCCGGAGATGCAGCCATTCTCGTGAATCCCTATTCAGTAGAAGCCATCGTGGACGCTCTGCGCAGAATCATTGAAGATAGCACCCTCCGCAGCCATCTGGTTGACCTCGGCACAGCCCGCGCACAAACCTTCACATGGGAACGATCCGCCCAACAATTGATGGCCTTATACAACCAGATGCTCAAGCAGTGAACAGCGACAATGAGTACAATAGGAAAAATCGCTCTTTGTGACAGGTTGGCAACGGATGACTGAACCACCCAAAACAATCCCTGAATCCCGCCTTACTTTAAGCGCATTGATGGGGCCGCAGGACGCCAACCCACAGGGAAATGTTCATGGCGGCATCATCATGAAAATGGCAGACGAAGCAGGTGCGCTCACCGCGATGCGCCATGCCCGAACGCAAGTTGTAACCGTTGCCATTGACTCGATGACTTTCGTGGAACCCATCTCGGTCGGCGACCTTGTGCTGTGCGATGCCGAGCTAACTTATGCTGGACGCACCTCGATGGAAGTACGGGTCGAAGTGCGTGCCGAAAACCCGCTACATGGCACATCGCGGGTGACTAACCGTGCCTATCTCGTGTATGTGGCACTAGACCCAAATGGTCATCCCACACCTGTCCCGCCCCTGCTGTACCGGACGCCGTTGGAGGAATCTCGCGCCAGAGAAGCCCAGGAACGCCAGAATTTCCGCAAACACCAGCAAAGTCGTGAGCGAAAGGAAACGGAGTGAGCGACTTACTGCCCAACTTTAGCGGCATAGAAAGTTCCGCTCTCCTAAAAATCCTCAACCAGTCAGGTGCGCGGGCGATCCTCTCCGAAGAAATCGGCGACAGCGGGCTTGCTGATTTACGTCCCTTTCCATTTCTCGCAATCGTCGGTCAGATGGAAATGCGAATCGCACTCATGCTCTCGGTAGTCAATCCGGCGGTTGGGGGCGTGCTGCTGATCGGCCCACGCGGGATTGGTAAAACAACGGCGGTGCGAAGCCTAGTCGGCATCCTTCCAGATGTCGAAGTCAGTGATTGTGACGAAGGGATTCTGGAAGAAGACCTGAAAAATGAACATGCCGCCCTCCTCTACCCGGACTGTTACGAAAAACACCGGAATGGGCAGCCTATATCCCACTATGAACCGGTCAAACTGGTCGAACTCCCGCTTAATTCTCGGTTAGAGGATGTGGTCGGCGGCCTCAATGAGCGCGTTGCCATCCAACAGCAGCGCGTGAAACTGGAACGCGGCATCCTTGCCCGCGCCGACAATAATCTCCTCTATGTAGACGAAGTTAATTTGCTGGATGACGAAATCGTAGACGCGATTCTCGATGCCGCCGCACAAGGAAGCTATACAGTGCGGCGTGGAGCCATGTCCGGCACATACCGATCGCGCTTCGTCCTCATCGGTTCGATGAACCCGGAGGAAGGTCGCTTACGGCCTCAAATCCTCGATCGCTTTGGGCTTCGCGTGAATGTTCGTGGCCTGATGTCCAAAGAAGAACGACTCGAAGTCTATGAGCGCGTTCATGCCTATCGCCGCAACCCTACCCAGTTCTTGCGCCAATGGGATGCTGCTACAGCGGAAGTGCGCGAAGAAATCATCCTTGCCCGTGAAATACTCCAGCAGACCACATTGGAGGATTCGGCACTGGCACTGGGGTTAGAACTGGTGCAGCAACTAAACATCGACTCCCATCGCGCTGAATATACGATGTTTGAAGCAGCACGCGCTTATGCCGCATCCGATGGTCGGGATAAAGCCACCGCGCAGGATATACAGGTCGTCGCGCCATTGGCGCTGCGCCAGCGCCGAAGCCCTTTCATGGTCAATTTCTTTGAAAGCCAGCACGAAGAAGATGAACAAATTCGGACGCTTATTGATAAACTCACAACCGGCTAGAAAAACGCTGCAAATAACCGCCTTTATCCTCGCTCTGGTGAGCTACAATCTGCCGTTGGTGTTCTCGGTAGGCGCAGGGCTGACCTTTGGCGGTTATGACCTTGCAGAATGGTCGAGCTTACATCCGATTGTCCGCACATCACAACCCTTCATGTTGACGGCGCTCCTACTGCGCCTGCCTGTGGTCGGGCTTGCGTGGATTCTTGCGGGAATGCCATTCATCCCACGCTGGGCGCGAACCTTTGCGATTATCGGAATCGGGATTGCGCTACTCCCCCCACTCGAATTCTTCACGCAGTACCGGGACGATCCCAATTATCAACAGCAAATGGTGCTGGCACTCCTTGCGGTCAGCGCCCTATTTCCAGTTTGGCGCATTGCAAACGCCTCGCGAACAGGGCATCTCATCGGGTGGCTCGTCCCCCTCATCACCCTCATCAGTTTGATAATCGGGTGCCAGCAAGCACACAGCTACATGCAGGCCTTTCGCTTACCAGTCAGCATCGGAGGCAGTGTAGTGCTATTCACATTATCAATCGCAACATTGGGCGCACTAAACATAATCAGACGGGGAAACTAATCACAACAAAAAAGGCAGCACGGTGAAACGTACTGCCTTAATGGTTAGCGGTTCTGAAACGCCCCAGCGTTATAGCATATTCAGGTCAATGTAGCTGATCGCTTCACCCACTGTCGTAATCTTCTGAGCGTCTTCGTCCGTAATCTCGCCGCCGAATTCTTCTTCAAATGCCATAATCAGTTCGACGAGATCCAATGAATCCGCTTCCAGATCGCGGAACGAAGCAGACGGGACAACAAGCTCGGCATCCACACCCAGCAAGTCCACGACGATATTACGAACACGTTCTTCAGTTGAGGCCATTTTCCCCTCCCAATTGTGGAGCATTGTGTTGTCGAAATTGCAGGTTCAGATTATACCCACTATACCAACAGATGCCAGTGCAACCTTATTGACATGACTAAGCGGCATCAGGTAGGATAACCCCTGCTATAATAAGGAACACCATTTCATGACCGAAGTCACGCAAATCCCGACGACCGAATCTCGCAAGGTCGATCATATCAAAATCAACCTAGAGCAAAATGTTCAGTTTCCTCGCTTAACAACCGGCTTTGAACGTTATCGCTTCTTGCACCAAGCCCTTCCCGAAATGAACCTCAAAGACGTGGATGCCAGCGTCAAACTGTTCGGGAAAACCCTTCGCGCTCCGGTGGTCATTTCTTCGATGACAGGTGGAGCAGAATTAGCGCATCGCATCAACCAGCGATTGGCGGAAGCCGCACAGCAACACGGTGTTGCGATGGGACTCGGTTCTCAGCGGGCTGGAATCGAGAAACCAGAACTCGCTTATAGCTATCAAGTGCGAAATGTCGCGCCGGACATTGTACTATTCGCCAACATCGGCGCAGTTCAACTGAATTATGCCTATGGCGAACGTGAATGCCGCCGTGCGGTGGACATGATCGAAGCCGATGCCCTCATCCTGCACTTCAACGTCTTGCAAGAAGCCGTGCAACCCGAAGGCGATACCAATTTCGCCGGTCTGCTAGGAAAAGTTGAAACGATCTGCAAAGCCGTTCCGGTTCCGGTCATTGCCAAAGAAGTCGGTTGGGGATTTTCGGAGCAAAATGTGCGTGATCTCGCCAACGCGGGTGTATCGGCTATTGATGTGGCTGGCGCGGGTGGCACTTCATGGAGCGAAGTCGAATACCACCGCGCTCCTTCGACCTTCCATGCACAGGTTGCAGCCAGTTTTGCCGATTGGGGAATCCCCACCGCCGATGCGGTACGTTATGCAGTAGCAGCAGCGCCCCATCTCCCCATCATCGCCAGCGGTGGATTGCGGAATGGTATTGATGTTGCCAAAGCCATTGCCCTCGGAGCAACAGCAGGCGGGCTTGCGGGGCCTTTCCTCAAAGCAGCCGATCACTCAGTCGACTCTGTAGACCAACTTCTTCGTGAAATTATCACTCAAATTCGGATTACCATGCTGTGCAGCGGGGCACGCACCATCACCGACCTACAGCGTACCCCCCTTCTGAAAGATTGAGAGGCGTTCTGCCGTGTTCGAGATGCTTTACAAACGCTACGGTAGTGCTCTGGATAACGAAATGCGCCGTATTGTGGCTAGTCAACCCAACCAGCCACCCGATTTCGGTACCATGCTGGGCTATAGCCTCGGTTGGGTAGACGCAGAAGGTGCGCCCTACCATCAAGCAACCGGCAAACGTATTCGCCCTCTATTGCTGCTCCTTTGCGCTGAATCTACGGACGGGAACTGGCATTCCGCCCTACCAGCAGCAGCAGCAGTGGAAATCTTGCACAACTTCTCCCTGATCCACGACGATATTCAGGATGACAGCCCGATACGGCACAACCGTCCCACCGTCTGGAAGGTATGGGGAACCGCCAACGCGATCAATGCCGGCGATGCCCTTTTCACACTCGCTTATAGTGCGCTCGAAGGGCAAACTGCGTCAGTCACGCCACAGGTCGCGCTGGAACTGTGGCGAATATTCAACCACACCGCCCTAGAACTCACTCGTGGTCAGCACCTCGATATGCGTTTCGAGCACCAAGCCTCAGTGACCGTAGATGAGTATATCGAAATGATTTCCGGCAAAACCGCCGCCTTACTTGCGGCTTGTGCGCAAATGGGCGGCTTAATCGGCAGCGGAGACTCCACACGGGCAGCGCACTTCGCAGAGTTTGGCCTCAACCTCGGAATCGCCTTCCAGATGCAGGACGACATTCTGGGAATATGGGGGGATCCGGGTGTGACGGGTAAGTCCGCAGCCACCGATATTCTCTCCCGCAAGAAATCTTTCCCGGTGCTGTTTGGCTTAGAGCGCAGCGAACGGTTGCAAGCCATTTACCGCCGAGAATCATTCGGGGACGCCGATGTGAAAGAATCGGTGGCTGAACTGGATGCCATTGGTGCGCAGGAAGCCGCCTACCAGAGCGAGCAACACTATTATCAACTGGCATCCGCGGCGTTGGATCGTGCGCACCCGCGTGGAGACAGTGCCAAATGGTTACGGCAGCTCATCGAGGAGCTATTCAAGCGCACGCACTGAAACACTCGCTCAGACCAGTTCCCGAAAAATCGAATTGCTGAGGAGCCTACCCCGGCGTGTCAAGCGCACGCTGTTCGAGTCAACTTCAAGCAACCCGTTATGAACAAATCGGCTGACGAGGGACTCACGAATCTCAACCAGATCAACACCGAACCGTTCCGCAAAAGCGGTGCGCGGAATCCCTTCTTGAGTCAGCCTTAGACCCATCAAAAGCGTTTCAGCAATTTCCGTTTCGCGGTCAACAAATTCAGCCTGTTCAGTGGCAGGCGTGCGCGGGAAAACATAGTCCGCGCCGGCTTCACGCATCAATTTGATGTACCGTTGCGGTGACAATACAGTAGAGTAGCGCACACCGTCCGCATAGCCATGTGCGCCGGGGCCAAAACCCGGATAAGGCCAGTTACGCCAGTATTGGAGATTATGTCGGCAAGCATAGCCCTTTTTAGACCAGTTGCTAATCTCATACTGCTCATAACCTGCGGCTTCCAATTGTTCACTCGCCAGTTCATACATATCCGCCGCCAGATCGTCATCGGGTTCAGGAAGCCTACCCTTCATCACCCAGTTACGCATCGCCGTGCCTTCTTCCAATGACAAGGCATACAGCGATATATGATCGGGCCGCAGCGCAATTAACTGATCCAGTGAGTTTTCCCAGCTTTTGAGTGTTTGATGAGGTGCGCCATAGATCAAATCCAGATTGAGATTTTTAACGCCCCCACCCCGCGCCGCCGAAACCGCCCGCACCACAGCATCATTATCATGGCGGCGTGCGAACAGTTCGAGTTCATTGAAATTTGCGGACTGCATCCCGATGCTCACACGGTTGATTCCCGCAGCGCACACATCCGCCATATAGTCACGGCTGAGATCACTGGGATTGGCTTCCATCGAAATTTCGGCATTGGGATCAAGATCAAAACCCGTCCGAATAGACTGAAGCACCCGGTCAATCTGTTCCGGCGATAGCAAGCTGGGTGTTCCACCACCCAGATACACCGTCCAGACCGGGTGCTTGGGGCGCGAAGCAGCCACGATTTCAATTTCTTGAATCAAGGCCTGAATAAACGGCTCAACCAGATCATCAAGATTGATGTAAGTGTTAAACGCACAATACGAGCATTTGATTTTGCAGAACGGAATATGCAAGTACAAGGAAAATGGCAGATCAGAAGTATACACGTTACAGCACAACACCTGACTACACGCTAATTGCGGTAATGGGACGACTTCACTATAATACTCCAAGACATATCTCTCATCCAAAGTCTTATGACATATAGGAACTCATACGGATCATGCCAGAGACAACGCAGTTTGCAGGAATGAGCGGTGACAGCTCTTCCGATAACTCCTTACAAGCCAACACGGTACTCCAGCGTCGCTACAAGATTCTCGGTGTACTGGGTGGCGGCGGCATGGGAACGGTCTACCAAGCGCGTGACCTGAACTTTCCCGACGTTAGAAAACTGGTGGCGGTCAAAGAAATGCTCAACCCCACCACCGATGCTGCGTTGCACGCTTCAACCTTGAAAACCTTCCAGCGAGAAGCCAACATCTTAGCAACGCTCAACCATCCCGCGATTCCCAAGATTTTTGACTTCTTTGACCAGAACGATCGTGTTTATCTGGTCATGGAATATATCAACGGGCGCGATATGGAATCGCTCTTGGTACAGACCAGAGAATTGCCCATCGAAAAAATCATCGAGTGGTCTATTGACCTGTGCGATGTGGTTGAATATCTTCATACTCAACCCAAACCGATCGTTTTCCGCGATCTGAAGCCGTCTAACATTATGATTGACAGCTTCGGCAAAGTGCGCCTCATTGATTTTGGCATCGCCAAAATCTTCGATAGTGGCGTGAAAAAGCACACCATGATCGGCACTGAAGGTTATTGTGCGCCTGAGCAATACAAAGGCGACGTAACCATCCTCAGCGATATTTACAGTTTGGGCGCCACGCTCCATCATGTCCTAACTCGCAAAGACCCACGACTGGAACCACCGTTCAGCTTCGGTGAACGTCCAGTGGGAGACATCAACCCGGCGGCGCCCGAAATCCTGATCCATGTCGTCGAAAAAGCACTGGAATTTGAACCGGCAAACCGCTTCCAGAGTTGTGCCCAAATGAAGGGTGAGCTTGAAAAACTGCGGTTGAGTCCTCAAATGACTGTCGTGAATAATGCGGGAGTTGCCGCCAAACCCGGCGCTGCCGCGTCAAAAGGTGCCGCACTCGAAGGAACGGACTTTTTCGCAGGGGTCAATGAACGCGGCAGCATCGAACCCAAATGGACATTCAAAACCGAAGACGAAATCCGCTGTAATCCCTCCTTCTACCGTGAAATGGTGTTCATCGGCTCCTATGACAGCAACGTATACGCCGTCAATCGTGCCGATGGAACGTTTGTGTGGAAATATGCCACTCACGGGGGTATCGCCTCGTCTCCGGTCGTTGACGAAAGCAACCGCCTCGTCATGTTCGGCTCCGAGGACAATACGTTCTACGCGCTGGATTACCGGAATGGGCGCATCAACTGGACGTACACCACACAGGACAAAATCCGAGGCACTGCACGAGTCGAAACAGGTGTTGATGCGGTTTTCTTCGGTAGCGACGATGGAAACCTGTACGCGCTCGGCGCTCCCAATGGGCGCTTCCTTTGGAAATACCCAATGGGCGAATCTGCCCGCAGCCGACCCTACGTCAATAACGATCTGGTGATCGCCGGATGCGATACCGGTGAGGTGTTCGGCCTCGGATTAGACGGAAAACGCAAATGGAGTTACCGAACCAAGCGTGCGGTCACATCAGCACCCTGCGTTGACCCGGAAGAAGGAATTTGCTACATCGGCTCTGGTGACAACAATGTGTACGCGCTGGATGCGAGTAGTGGTTACAGTTCGTGGCGGTTCAGAACAAATGGCCCCGTCATCGCAACGCCCTTCGTAGAAGGTGATTTACTCTACCTAGCGTCTGCCGATGGTTGCGTGTATGCCATCAACAAGCAAACAGCACGCGAAAAATGGAAGTTCACCACCGAGAAGCCCGTAATTGCATCACCGATTATCCATCAAGGCGCACTCTATATCGGGGGTACTGATGAGCATTTCTACTGCATAGATGCCCTAACAGGCAAAGAACGCTGGAAATTTAAGGCAGATGCTGCAATTACCTCAACAGCACAGATAGCGGGTGATGTGATTGTGTTCGGATCACTTGACAATAAACTCTATGCGCTGCCATTGGTCGGATAGACTTCCATTTAGGTTCGTTTCATACAGATTCGTGGCAGCATCAACATTCGGTAGGGGAGCACAATAGATTATGGATTTGTTCCGTCGCTTGTTCACGCAATCTCCGACAAAATCGGAGGAGACTGCCGTTCAGCCAACTACCGAGCGTCCGAAGGAACCAACGAAAACTCCGGTTCCACCTGTTCCGCCTGTGACTGCCGAAACCACGCCGCTTGGGCCGCCGCCGCTCAACGATCTGCCGTCCATGCCGATTGCGGATGGTGCCACCCGCCCCCTGCCCCCGGAGACTGCGATTGCTTCGAGCAATGAGCATGTGACCTTTGGGCAGACGACTGACGTGGGCATGGTGCGTAACAACAATCAGGACTCGTCATTTACGTTTGTGTCGGTCAGCCGTAACGCCAATCAGCGTCCAGATTTTGGATTGTTCATCGTCGCAGACGGCATGGGTGGGCATCATGACGGCGAAAAAGCATCAGCCATCACCACGCACGTCGTTGCCGAATACATCACCACGCATATCTATCTGCCCATCCTCAGTGGTGAAAATGACGCCGATCGCGTGCCGATTACCGAGGCCATGATAAGCGCCGTCCAAAAAGCCAACGCAGAGGTTATTACACGGGTTCCAGATGGTGGCACCACCTTAACGGCGGTAGCGGTCATTGGCGATCTGGCCTATGTTGTACATGTCGGTGATAGCCGCGTCTATCTGGTCACGAAAGATGGCATCGAACAGATGACCCGCGACCACTCACTCGTACAGCGATTGATCGAACTCGATCAATTAACCCGTGAGGAAGCCAGTTCTCATCCGCAAAAAAACGTGCTGTATCGCGCACTCGGTCAAAACGAGTCGCTGGAAGTGGACGCGCTTACACGCCGGTTGCCGCCCAATTCCCGCCTCATGCTCTGTAGTGATGGGCTATGGAACATGGTCAGCGAAACCGAAATTCAGGAAATTACGATGTCCCATACCAACCCCCAAGAAGCCTGTGACAAGTTGGTTGCGCTTGCCAACATGTACGGCGGTTCAGATAACATTACGGCGGTCATGCTGCGTGTCCCATCCAACTGATAGGGCGAATTGCTCATGCCTACATTGATTGATCCTTACGCGACACTAGGCATTGCTCGGGACGCATCTTTAGATGATATAAAAGTGGCGTACCGAAGGATTGCTCGGCGCTTGCATCCTGATGTGAATCAAGGCAATCCCGGTGCCGCCGCACAATTTCAAGATGTCACATCGGCCTACGAACTGCTGACCGACGCACAGCGGAAACGTACCTACGATAGTCAGATCGTGCGCCCTGCGCCTGATGAGGATTTCGTGTTTACGCTGCGTGTGACGCCTAGCAAACGGGCTGTCGTTCCCTTGCAGGAACCGCAGGTCATCTACCTTCTAGCCGAAATTCTGCCCGATCCACGCGCCAAAGATCAGGATCGGAAACGCGAGTCACGCCTAAACCTGACACTGGTACTCGATCACAGCAATTCGATGAATGGAACGCGCCTCGACAAGGTAAAAGTAGCCGCGCACCAGATCATTGACCAGCTCAACGAAGGCGACATACTCTCAGTGGTTGCCTTCAACGATCGCGCCGAAATTATCATCCCCGCCACAACCATCGCGGATAACAAAAACACGCTGAAAGCCAAAATCAGCTTGATGGGCGCGGCGGGGGGTACCGAAATCTTCAAAGGGTTATCCGCTGGCATCGAACAAAACAGGCGGTATCTTGGCCCCAAGCTCATCAATCATGTGATTCTGCTGACAGATGGCAACACCTTTGGAGATCATGAGCAATCGGTGGAACTGGCACGCACCGCTGCCCAACAGGGAATCAGTGTGAGCGCAATGGGGCTGGGGCAAGAATGGAACGATGAGTTCCTCGATGAAATCGCTTCCGCTACCGGCGGGACTTCAAGCTACATCAATTCAGCCGGCGCGGTCGTCAAATTTCTGAACGATCATGTTCGCAACTTGTCAAACGCATTTGCCGAGCGCATCCGTCTCTCCATCGCCCCTGATCCCGATGTGAAACTCGAATCGGCATTCCGTCTCGCCCCGCATCCTCAACCGTTGCCAGTCACCGATGGATACCTCCAACTAGGTAGCCTACAGGCAAATCGCTTAGTATCGGTTCTTCTCCAATTTCAGCTTCCACCCAAAATGACGGTCGGGTTTCGTTCCGTAGCACGTTTGGTCGGTCATGGGGATATTCTCCTGAACACGCAGCAGGCCTATCAATCGCTCAGCGACATCTCGCTGGAAATCACCGAGAACCCGACCCCTGAAGACCCACCCGTTGCCATTCTGGATGCACTTGGCAAACTCACCCTCTATCGCATGCAGGAACGCGCACAAGAAGCACTTGCAAGCGGTGATGTCAAAGAAGCCACACGCCGCCTCGAAAATCTTGCCACCCGTTTACTGGCGCTCGGCGAAGATGATCTTGCTCAGCAAGCTCAGGCGGAAGCCCGTCGCGTAGCCCACACGTCGAATCTTTCGGACAAAGGGCGTAAAACATTGAAGTATCAAACTCGTTTCCTGCTGCTTGGTCAAAGCCGGGAAACAAGTGAGGAAGAATGATCGCTTGCCCTTACTGTGGACATAAAGCCCTTGAAGGTACCCTTTTCTGCGAAGAATGCGGTCAAGGCCTGCAAAAAGGTACGGCAAATGCTGTACTACCTACACGAGAGCTAGAACAACCTTCAACCGAGATGGCTGCAAAAGCCACTTGGGGTACAGCTCGTTTCGGTCAAGATTCATCAATCATGATCCATATCCGGGATATAGCCGAACCCGTGATGCTCCGTCCGGCCAAACGCACTGTCTTTGGCAGAGCAGATGCCAGTAGCCCTCAGAAACCCGATATAGACCTCACCCCTTACGGGGCGCTTGAAAAAGGCGTTTCGCGCATTCATGCCGCCATCTACAGGAGTGACGATACACTCACACTGGTGGATATGGGCAGCGCCAATGGCACCCATTTGAACGGTCAGCGCCTTATCGCAGATCAACCCCGTATTCTGCGGGATGGGGATGAAATCCGGCTTGGCAAGCTCATCGCCCACGTCTATTTTAAGTAACCACTTCTCACGCAAGAGGCATACAATGATTACCCTTCTGCT
>CAIPFY010000455.1 GCA_903864435.1 uncultured Chloroflexota bacterium
ATAAGCCGCGCCGCAAGCCCTTCCGCCCTACCCGCGACTCCGCCGAGGGTGACGACAAGCCGCGCCGCAAACCCTTCCGTCCCACCCGTGACTCTGCCGAGGGTGACGACAAGCCGCGCCGCAAACCCTTCCGTCCCACCCGTGACTCTGCTGAGGGTGACGACAAACCGCGCCGCAAGCCCACCCGTCCCACCCGTGACTCTGCTGAGGGTGACGACAAGCCGCGCCGCAAGCCTACCCGTCCGGGCGGTAGTGACGGCAAGAGTGACGATAAGCCACGCCGTAAGCCTGCTCGTCCGGGCGGTAGTAGTGGCAAAAGCGACAACAAACCGCGCCGCAAGCCCACCCGTCCGGGCGGTGGTGGCGGCGGCAAGCCATCCGGTAAACCAAAGCGTCCTTCTGGAAAGGGGAGACCGAAGCGATGACTCTCAGCCATTCGGTTCAAGAATATGTAGCTCGTCAACCTGCACTGGCATGGCGGCGCAAACTGCTGCGTGGTCTGATCCGAACACTAGGATTCCGCGTCCTCTGGAACGTGGAAATCACCGGGCTAGAAAACATTCCCGACCATGAGCCGGCCATCATCATGATGAACCACATCTCGGCCATTGATCCCGTGCTGTGCATGGGCGCAGTCACCAACCGCTTCGTCATCCCCATGACAAAAGTGGAGAACATGAACAATCCGGTGGTGGGGCCATTCGTGCGCTGGTGGGGTGCTTACTCGGTGAACCGGGGCGAAATTGATCGCAAAGCCCTGACCAATTCGATCGAACTGATCAAAAGCGGTCAGCTTATCCTGATCGCGCCCGAAGGCACACGACATCCGCAAGGCTTGGGCGAGGCCAAAGATGGGCTGGCCTTCGTCGCCACCAAAGCCAACGCCGTGATTATCCCCACCGCCATTTCCGGCGCGATTTCGTGGAGCCATGATCTATTCCGCTTCAAGCGTACCCGCATCAACGTCAACTTTGGCCGCCCTTTCCGGTTCAAGACCGGCGGCCAGAGCCGGGTGCAGCGAGAGGCGCTGGCGCAGATGAGCCACGAAGCTATGTACCAGTTGGCGCTGGCGCTGCATGATGACACGCGGCGCGGCTTCTATCAGGACATCAGCCTTGCCACCACTGAACATCTCGATTTCCTGTCATAACCCCTGCAAACTACCTGCAAGGTGAGTGTGGTTCATTCATCAAGTCAGCCGAAAACAAAAGGAGGTGAAGGCAGCGCGGATCGGGGGCATAGATAGCGCATGGCCCTGCCCCACACGGCAGGGTGACGAGGTGACGGTTGCTTGCAGCAGTGCGAGCGTCAAAATCGAGAGATCAGCGGATGCCGTCAGGGTGCGACCACCACCCTTTGTCTAGTTCCTCCGTACAACAAAAGTGACCTGCGAAAGTCCGCTGGCAACAGTGGGGACAAGCGGGGAGCATGTGGCAGTGACCAGCCGCTTGAGTGCTGGAGATGGGCACACGGCTGAGTCCGGCGCTGCCTGTTTCACTCGTGTGGGACGCGAGAATAGATCGCGCCCCTGTATGACCGGAGGAAATCCCCATGTGTGGAATCGTCGCCTATATCGGCCCGCGTGACGCGACGCCGATCATTCTGGATGGCCTGCAACGCTTAGAATATCGTGGCTATGACTCGGCGGGTGTGGCTGTCCTACGAGAGGGCACTATCCGGGTGCGCCGCGATGTGGGCAAACTCAGCAATCTGCGCAACCTTGTTCAGAACGACCCGATCAGCGGCCCGATAGGTATCGGACACACGCGCTGGGCAACGCACGGCGTCCCCGTCGAACGCAACGCGCATCCCCATGTCAGCATGGATGGCGAGTTCGTCGTCGTTCACAACGGCATCGTCGAAAACTATCTCGAACTGCGCGAAGAATTGATGGCGGAAGGCATCACCTTCAAATCGGACACCGATACCGAAGTCATCGTCCAGTTGATTGAACGATTCGCTAAAAACGGCGCCCAGAACAATCTGGCGGAAGCCACCCGCGCCGCCGTGCAAATGCTGCGGGGCGCACATGCCATCGTGGTCATGAGCCAGCACAACCCGGATGAACTGGTGGTGGTGCGAATCGGCAACGCGGGCGGCGTGGCGATTGGTCTGGGCGAAGGCGAAAACTTCATCGCGTCCGATATTCCAGCCATTCTCGAACATACCCGCCGCATGGTGTTTCTGGAAAGCCGTCAGATAGCGACGGTAAGCGCCAACGGCTACCATGTGCAAACACTCGATGGGCAGCCCGTCGCAACGGAAATCCATACTATCGCGTGGGACCCGGTGAGCGCCGCCAAAGGCGAATTCAAGCACTTCATGCAGAAGGAAATTTTCGAGCAGGCACGCAGCCTGACCGATACCATCCGGGGGCGCGTGGACTTTGAGCGTGGCAGCGCCCTCCTGCCCGATTTGCATCTGAGCGCGGAAGCTGCCCGTGCGCTCACCCGTCTAGTCACGGTGGCCTGCGGCACCAGCTATTACAGCGGGTTGGTCGGCAAATTCTTCATCGAACACATGGCACGCCTGAGCGTAGAAGTGGACTACGGCAGCGAATACCGTTACCGCGACCCTATTCTGGATGAGCATTCGGCAGTGCTGGCGATCACCCAGAGCGGTGAAACAGTGGACACACTGGCGGCGATGGAAGAAGCGCGGGAGAAAAAGGCGCTGCTGTGGAGCATCGTGAACACAGTGGGCAGCCAAGCCATGCGCATCAGTGACGGGTACATCACCATGAACGCCGGTCCCGAAATCGGCGTGGCGTCCACCAAAGCCTTCACCGCCAGCATTGTAGACCAGTATTTGCTGGCGCTGCACCTCGGCGAACTGCGCGGCACGCTCACGCCCGCCCAGTGCCGCACCTATGCCGCTGATCTAGGCCGGTTGCCCGATCTGGTGGGACGCACGTTGGAAATAGAAGGGCGCATCAAGAACCTCGCCGGTCTGCTGTACCACTACACCAATTTCCTGTTTCTGGGGCGTGGCATCAACTACCCGATCGCGCTGGAAGGGGCGCTCAAGCTGAAAGAAATCAGCTACATTCACGCCGAAGGCTATCCAGCCGGCGAAATGAAGCACGGCCCAATCGCGCTAATTGACGAAAACCTGCCAGTACTGTGCATCGCGCTCAAAGATTCGGTCTACGACAAGATGCTTAGCCAGATTGAACAGGCAAAAGCACGCGGCGGCATTGTGATCGCGGTTGCGACCGAAGGCGACACGGTGATCGCCACCAAAGCCGATCATGTCATCTATGTTCCCCCCACACCTTCCCTCCTCAGCCCCATCACGGCAGTCATCCCGCTGCAAATGCTGGCCTACCATATCGCCATCCGTCGCGGTGCCGATGTAGACCAACCCCGTAACCTCGCCAAGAGTGTAACGGTAGAGTAAATAAAACCCGCGCCGGGGACGATGTTTATCGTCCCCGGCATCCCGTCCACAAAGACACATAGGACTGCAAGGTGATTGTTAGGAACATCTCATCATAATATGATTCGAGATGTAGAGGATCACTGAATAAGTTTTATATTATTCTTAACAAAGCCCTATCAAATGATTTTGACTGTTCAAAGTAAAGTGATTGTGTAGGGCTTCAGTAAATTATCCGGTGTCTGTGCGTCTTCGGGTCACTCGTCAGTTGGATCAGATTGGGGATCGAATGAACTCATTACAGTATCGCAAATTCGGGATCATGATTATTCTGACTCTGTTCATGTTGGGCATTCACACAACGCTCATCACGGCGCAGGATGCACCTGCTCCAACAGAAGTTCCCACCGAAATCCCGACGGAAATCCCCACCGAAGCACCTCCGCTGGTGCCAACGGAGATTCCTACCGAAGTGGTGCTTCCAACCGATGTTCCGGCAGAACCCACGCCGGAACTTCCCACGCTGGAAGCAACCCCGACGGACGTTGTACCTGTAGAACCCACACTTCTACCCACCGCCACAACGGTTCTGCCTATCCTGCCGGAACCGACGATGCGACTGCTGGTACGCGACTTGCTCAACAGCGGCGATCTTTCGCACTGGCTGTTTGGCGCGGGTTGGGCGCTGGTTCCCAGTGAAACCGATTTCGCGCTTCAAGCGAATGGTGTGGATGCGGTCAAACTGAATAAAGGCGCGTATCTGAACGCTGCTGTTCAGATGCGCTTTGCCCTGACCGGGGGTGCTGCTCGCCTGAGCGTGCGCGTGAGCGCAGCTGGCAGCTACACCGCCACGCTGGACATGAACGGCGTGCTGACGCTGTTCCGGGGGGATGCCCTTTTAGCCTCCGTCCTTGTGCCGCCCTCGGTGCCGGGTGCATGGCGCACGCTGCGTCTGTCAGCCATCAACGACACCTTGCGGGTCGCGGTGGATGAGGTCGAGGCAATCGTGGCACAGGATTCGGTACCGCTGCCTCCCGGCGAAGTCGAAATCGCGGTGAGCGCGGCAGGCATCACGCCAGAAGGCGCGGCGATCATCGCCCCGATGCTGGCAGATGATTTCTTCCTGTTTGTACCGGAAGCCGAGTACAGCCTGTATCCAGAACCGACCGCGATTGCGATGCCGGCAACAACCGTCGCCCCCACGCCCGTTCCCCCAACTGTCGAGCCGCCTGTTGAAGTGGTGCTTCCGACCGAAATCCCCACTGAAATTCCGGTGATTACCGAAGTGCCACCGACGATTACGCCGACGGTGGAACTGACGGCAATCCCCACCGAAGTACCGCCAACGGTTGCGCCGACGATGGAAGTCACAACCGAACCCGTTGCCGAGCTTACAGCCGAACCCACCGCTGAAATCACCGCCGAGCCGACTGTAGAAGTGGTCGTTCCGGGCAAAGCGACTGTAGATGTCGCGCCTCTCAGTGCCGACCAGATTGTTCAGGCACAGGCTTCGAGCAACAATGCCTTCGCAAGCGCCGCGACTATTCTAGGCAACTTCTCGGTTACGCCGCCCACCAATACGGCCAGCGGCAGCACCGCCATTGACGACACGCTGGAAACGAATGAAGACGTGCCCACCTGCGGCCTGAACGTCAGTCGCACCGTCTGGTACAATTTCACGCCGACAGTTGCCGGAACGTATACCATCTCCCTCAGCGGCAGCGGGTTTGACACCGTGCTAGGCGTGTATACCGGCAGCGCCGTTGACACGCTGACGCAAATGGCCTGTAACGACGATGCGACAGCCGCCGTCACCTATTCGTCGCTCAATCTGGTGGTGAGCGCGGCGCAGATTGCGTCTCCAACCACCTTCCGCATTCAGATTGGCGGTTATCGTGGCGCGTATGGCAGCTACAACCTGAGCATCACCCGCGTCGGCGTTGCGACGCTGGCTGCGCCGGTGCTGGTATCGCCCGCCACCAACGCCGGTGTCGTGGATACCACGCCCACGCTTTCGTGGAATGCTGTTGCAGGCGCTTTCGGTTACGAAGTGCAATACTCGACTTCGGCTACCTTCGCCAGCGGCAACATCAACTCCGATGTCGCAGGGACGACCTTCACACCCGGTTCGGCACTGGTGGACGGAACGAAATACTACTGGCACACCCGGACGATCAATGCCAACGGCGTGCGCGGCGCGTACAACGTGGCGCGTAACTTCACCGTTCGCACCGCGCCCCCTGACCTGACGGCACCGCTGAATGCAGCCGTTACCCAACTGGTGCGCCCGATCTTCACATGGGTTGCTTACCCCGGCGCGACTAAATACAGCCTGTGGTTGGATGCAACCGATAACACCTGTGCGGCTGCCGACCCGAATGTAACCTTCGATTATCAAACCACAGCCGTCAGCTTCAATCTGGCGACAGCACTACCTGCCAATTTCCTCAGTCACGGTCAAAGTTACTTCTGGTGCGTGGCGGCGAAAGATACGCAGGGGACTTGGACGGCCTACAGCCCGTTCAGAACCTTCAGCATAAACCTGATGAGCGCACCGGTAGATAATGCGGTCATCACAGGCGCTACTGCACTTGCCCGCCGCCCAACCTTTACGTGGATGACTGCCGGTGTCGTAGGCGCACAATACCAGTTAGAAGTCTCGTCCACGTCGGATTTCAGCAACGGCCCGCCCAATGTCAACAACTCAGCGGGGGGCGACTACTATTTCCGGTCAGCCGCCCTCACCACGCTGACGCTGCAACTGCCGGTTGGCGCGGAACTGTTTGACCGGAGCGCGTTCTACTGGCGAATCAAGGTCAGCACCGATGCCGGTGCGACCTTCTTACCCGCTACGCCGCCCACGCGCACCTTCAAGGTGACATCGCCTGCGCCAGCCGCCCCGGTGCTGGTTTCGCCGATCACTGGTTTCGTCAGCTTTGCCAACACGGTTGCGCTGGACTGGAATGCTACCGTCACTGTCGCTGGCGGCCCCTTCACTTATGAAGTGGACATCGCCCCCAATGCCACTTTCACTGGCAAACAGACCCTCTCGGCTGGCGCAAGCACCGACGACGTAACACCTACTCTCGCGGTC
>CAIPFY010000456.1 GCA_903864435.1 uncultured Chloroflexota bacterium
CGATTTGTACTAAATATTCAACCTCACCCCGCTGCGCTTCGCTTAGCTTCCCCTCTCCATTGCAATGGAGAGGGGATAAGAGGGGTGAGGATAGCGAGAGGACAACCCCTCATGCGTCTGGGAATCATGGCTGGCTATTCCGGTTCGCGCATCGAACTGCCGCTGGAACTCATCCGCGAAGCAGACCGACTGGGCGTGTATGCCGTGTGGACGGCGGAAGCCTATGGCTCGGACGCGGTGACACCGCTGGCGTGGATGGGGGCGCTGACCGAACGCATCCACTTGGGAACGGCTATCCTTCAGATGCCCGCCCGCACCCCGGCGAACACCGCCATGACCGCCATGACGCTCGATCAGCTTTCGGGCGGGCGCTTCCTGCTGGGGCTGGGGCTTTCCGGGCCGCAGGTGGTGGAAGGCTGGCACGGTCAACCGTATGGCAAGCCGCTGCCCAAAACCCGCGAGTACGTGCAGATCGTGCGCGACATCTTCAAACGCGAAAAACCGCTTCAGCACAACGGCGAATACTACCAGATACCCTATCAGGGCGCGGATGCAACCGGCTTGGGGAAACCCCTCAAGAGCATCCTGCATGGTCGGGCGGATATTCCCGTTTATCTGGCGGCCATCGGCCCCAAGAATGTGCAGTTGTGCGCCGAAATCGCGGACGGGTGGTTGCCGATTTTCTTCTCGCCAGCGCATTACGCCAGCGCCTACCAACCCGCCATCGAAGCGGGTTTCGCGGCGGCGGGTGGCGGCAAATCGCTGGCACAGTTCGACATCGCGCCGGCGGTGGCAGTGATGATGGGCGACGAGCTAGAACCCTGCTGGAACGCCTGTAAACCGGCACTGGCGCTGTACATCGGCGGCATGGGCGCACGCGGCAAAAACTTCTATTTCGATCTGGCCTGTCGCTATGGTTATGAAGAAGCCGCCACTCGCATTCAGGATGCGTATCTGGCAGGCGATCGGGCGGCGGCGGTGAGCGCGGTGCCGAACGAACTGGTAGACGAGGTGGCGCTGTGCGGGTCACGGGCACGCATTCAGGATCGCCTGAGCCTGTGGAAAGACAGCCCCGTAACCACGCTCAATTTGCAGGTCTATGATGTGGATACGCTGCGGGCGATGGTCGAAATGGTACTGTAAGCCCGCCGCGCCCTTATGTGAGCCAACCCGAATACATTAACCACGACCGCTTGCAATTCTTCATTCACGTCAGCGGCGCGAACGCTTCCGCCCCCTGATAGCGCACGGGCAGCGGCGCATAGAAGGCCACGCACTGCACCATATACCGCGCCACGCCTTCGGTCACGTTCGGCAGCACCGACTCGCGTCCACCGTAGTATAGCCCCACATGGTAACGTTCTTCGCCGTGTACCAGATGACGCACTAGCCATCCGGCGGGGCCAACCGCACGCGGCGCTTTGACCACTTCGATCTCCTCCAACTCCGTCCAGCGAATTACATCCGCATAGACGCGCACCCCGTCGGCCTCCGGCTGGAACGCGCTGCGGACGAAACGCGCATCAGCGGCAGTCAGCGCCTCCGCGTTGGGGCGCACAAGTAGGTGCTGCAAAAAGCGCATGGCGGCTGAACCCTCACGGTGAACAATCTAGGGCGATGGAGCAATCACTTCGAGCAGCATGGTGGCGGGGGCGCTTGCCGTCCCATCCTGACGGTAAGCAATGGCGGTGAGCGAGTGCATCCCCGTCCCCTGCGCCATCCAGCGCATCCGCGCCGCGAACACCGGCACAGCGGCGCTCACTTCCGGCGTGGCCTCGGTCTGGGGCAGGTCGTCTATCCACAACTGGATGCGTGCCACACCCGCGCCGCTATCCTCTGCCAGCACATCAATCACGACTTCCGCACCGTCCACCACCTGTTGACGGTTGGCGGGCGCGGTGAACTGCACACGCGGCATATCGAGCGTGGGCAGCGGGGTGAGCGTCGCGCCATCGGTACGCAGGTTGCAACCGGACAGCGCCAGCACCGTCAGCAGCAGCAAGAGCCGGTTTACAGATCGGCACATGCGGCCAGCATCCCGGATTCTTCCATGCCCAACCACTGATTGAAGGTGAACAACCATTCGTGGTTAGTCTCGTCGTCTTTGACCAGCACCCATTCCACGAACCAACCGGAGTCGGCGCTGGCATCCTGCCCGATGCAGCAGCGAGTGAGTTCGCCCACGTCCGGCACTTCGAGGATGAAGCGGTCTACGCTGCCTTCCTCGAAGGCGAAAATATCACGGGCGGGCAGCAAAATCGAGTCGGTGTGGCCTGTCGTGCCGAACAACTGAATAAAGACGTTGGAGTCGGTTCCAGCCAGCGATTGTGTGCCAGTTTTGACACTCAGCGCGTAGGTGTTGGTTTTCATCCGCCGCATCCTTATAAACGCTTACCCGCATTGTACCCGCACTGGCCTTTCAAGCAAAAGGCCGGGCGCTATCAGCACCCGGCCTTCTGAAGTCAATCTGTCATGCGGCTGAAATTAGCCGGGGGGCATCAACACGCTGTCAATCAGGTGGACAACGCCGTTGCGCACCAGAATGTCAGTGGCAGTGACCTTCACGGTGTCGTTCAGGTACACGCCATCATCCTTGACGGTGATGGTGATGTCCTGCCCGCCAGCGGTGGTCACGCTGCTCAGGCCCACCACATCGCTCGCCAGCGCCACGCCGGAGACGACATGGTACAGCAGGATGCTGCTCAACATTTCAGGATCGGCCATCACATCTTCCGGCTTCATGTTCATAGCCGCCAGAGACGCCGCGAATGCTTCATCGGTGGGGATGAAGAAGGTGAACGGGCCGCCATTGACGACGGTATCGGTCAGGCCAGCCGCTTCCACAGCCGCCAGCACGACGTTCAGGTTGCCAGCCGCCGCCGCTGCTTCGGCAAGGGTGGGCAGCAGATCGCCGCTGACGGGATCAACGCCTGTCCAGATCGTGCCAGCCTTCAGACCGGCCAGAATTTCTTCCATGCGGGTGGTCACTTCGGCGGGAACTTTGTCGGCAGCGTCATGCGGCGGGGCATAGCCGATGCCATCATTGGCAGCGGAAAGGATCAGGTTGGTGCCGCCGGTAAAATCCGCGCCGCCATCCACCAGAGCCTTGATCGAGAGATACACAGCCTGATCTACGCGCTTCATGGCGCTGGAGACAATTTGACCCGCGCCGTCCGCGCTGCCGCCGCCGAAGGTGGTACCGAATTCGTCCTGATCCACGCCGATGACCAGCGCGCCCTTCTTGGCCGCTTCAACAATCGCGCCCGAACCGGTGGGGCCGCCCGCGCCCATAATCACGTCCGCGCCTTCGCCGAGGAACTGCGAAGCCGCAGTCGCGCCAGCAGCCGCATCAGTGAAGCTGGGGATGTACGTGCCGAGCAGGGTGATGTCGGGGTTGATGAGCTGCGCGCCCTGTTCAAAACCATTGCGGAACTTCTTCACGGGGGGGATGTCAATGCCGTACACGCCGCCGATGATGCCGCTCTTAGTGAGCTGCGCCGCCAGCGCGCCGGCGAGGAAGCCGCCCTGATCTTCACGGAACTGGAGGCCGAGCAGGTTCGCGGGGCCAGCAGCCACGAACTGATCCACGCCGATGAAGTACACATCGGGGTTTTCAACCGCTGCTTTGGCGGTGGCTTCGGCCATCAGGAAGCCGACGGTGACGATGGCATCATAGCCTTCGCCGATGCAGGTTTGCAGGTTCTTTTCGTAATCGGTCTGTGCCTGAGTTTCAATATAGGTATAGTCGAGACCAAATTCGTCGGTGGCCTGTGTCGCGCCTTCATGGGCGAACTGGTTGAACGTATTATCATTGACACGTCCGAGGTCGGTCACGAGGCAGACCGACTCGATGAGGCTATCCTGCGCCGCAACGCGGAGCATGGGAACGATGCTCGTCACCACGAGGGCGATGACCAGCAGGACGAGGAAATTGCGCTTTGTTTTCATTCAAATCCTCCAAATGTCTTTGCGAACAATTTCAACCACAATCCGATGACTGTGTAGAAATCACCATAAGAGTGTAACGTATTTCGCCGCTGTTTGAAACGAAATCAGAAAAGAACTTATGAGTTGTTAAGCCGAATTTATTCTAGCGCCCACTCAACGGCGGCACGCGCATGGAGCGCGGTGGTGTCGTACAGCGGAATCGCGGTATGCGCGGGCTGCACCAGCAGCGCAATTTCGGTACAACCGAGGATGACGGCCTGCGCCCCCCGCGCTGCCAGCTTGTCCATAATCGTCAGGTAAGCGCGGCGCGACTCGTCGCGGATGCTGCCGAGACACAGTTCGTTGTAGATGATATCGTGAATGATCTGCCGATCGGCTGCTTCCGGCGTCAGTACGTTCAGGCCGAAGCGTTCTTCCAGCCGTCCCCGGTAGAAATCATGCTCCATCGTGAACTTCGTCCCCAGTAGGCCGATGGTGGTCAGGCCGTCGGCGCGGATGGCGGCGGCGGTGGCGTCCGCGATGTGCAGAAACGGTAGGCGCGTGGCCGACTCGATGCTGGCGGCCAGCTTGTGCATGGTGTTGGTACACAGCACAAGCACATCTGCGCCGCCGCGTTCGAGGGCGCTGGCGGCCTGCGCCAGTTTGCGCCCCGCTGTCTCCCAATCGCCCGCCATTTGCAGCGCCTCGATCTCCGCAAAGTCGAACGAGAACAGCAAGCATTGTGCCGAGTGCAGCCCGCCCAACCGTTCTTTGACGCCTTCATTGATGAGACGGTAATACTCCAACGACGATTCCCAGCTCATCCCGCCGATCAAACCAATGGTTTTCATGTGTAACCTCCCATCATGTCCCCATCATGTCACGATACACGCCGACGGTAGCCGCCGCGACCTGCGCGTGTGTGAATTGCGCCAGCACCCGCGCCCGCCCCGCCCCGCCCAACCGCGTCCGCAGGGCAGCATCATCGCGCAGGCGGCGCAGCGCGTCCGTCAGGGCGCTCACATTCCCTTCCGGCACGATCAAACCGCCGTTGCCCGTCACATCCGGTATCGCGCCGCTGTCCGAACCGACCACCGGCACGGCGCAGGCCATCGCCTCGGTCAGTACGCGCCCGAACTGCTCTTTCCAGTTGGGGCGGGTGAGCGAGGGCAGCGCCAGCACATCCAGCGCGGCATACTGCGCGGGCATCTCGGCGGAAGCGGCCCACTCCACCCATGTGATGCGTTCCGCGAGTCCCAGCGCGGCGGCTTGCTCCGTAAGCGGTTGGCGCTGCGGCCCACTGCCCACCACGCGCAACTGCCACTCGCCCTCCAGCGCCGCCAGTGCTGTCAGCAGCAAATGAACGCCCTTTTCTTCGACCAGCCGCCCGATGTAGCCCACTGTGAACGGGCGCGGCGGACAGGGCGCGGCAGGCTGGAACAAATCCGGGTCAACGCCGAACTGGGGGATGATGTGAATCGGGCAGCGGCAACCCTTCTCGCGCCAGACAGCGGCGGCGCTCTCCGTCCCCGCCAGCGCCGCGTCCACGCCGTTCAGCAACCAGCGTTCGCCCCATGCAAACGGCGGCGGGTAGCGGCGGGTGATGTTCTGCCACGAGAAGAACAGGGTACGCGCTCCAACGCGGCGGGCGTGGTAGTAAGCCTGCCATGCCGAGAGGTTATACGGTTCTTCGTCTATATGGACGATGTGCGGGCGGAAGCGATGCACCGCCGCGCCGAGTCCGGCATACGAGTGCAGGTGAAAGTTGCCGTTCAAGCGGATGGGCAGGGTTTCCAAGCGGTAGCCCTGTGTGTAGGCGCGTTCCAGCGGGGTTTCGCCGCGCTCATCCTTCCACGAGGGCGGGACGAGCGTCAGCAGTTCCACGCCGAGGCGTGCGATTTCCTCCAGCTTGCGCTGGTAGATGCCCACGATGCAGGCTTTGGAGAGCATAAGGACGCGCATGGGCGGCATTGTAACCGTTCCGGCGCGGGCTGTAAATCATCCCTCCGGCGGTTCGGTGTGGATGGTCACGCGCTCCAACTGCGGAATTTTGGCGCGGAGGAAGGTTTCGGCGCTTTCCGCCACCAGATGCGCGGCTTCCACGCTAATTTGCGAGGGCAGCGCCACATGCAGCGTCATCGTGAAACCGCTTGCGGAAGGATAGACATCAAAATGATGCCAGCCCGCATGGGGAAATTCTTCCTGAAGCAAACTGGAAGCGTGAGCTTGAATCATCACGGCGGCAGTGGCTTCTTCCCGCAGCGGAACCACCGGCGGACGCAGCACCGGCTCGATGTGCGTGACCACTTCCGTCAGCACGGGCGCGGCCTGCCGCAGTTCGCGCTCCAATTCGCTCACCCGCTGGTGGGCTTCCGCCAACGTCTGATCGGGCGGCACTTCCACATGCAGCTCCAGCACATGCCCGGTCTGCCCATCGCGCAGGCGCACCTCATGCGTCCCTAAGCCGAGCGCGTCGGCACGGGCGCGTGCCAGCAGCACGAAATCGGGATCGTCGGTTTCGGCGGGGACAAAATGCACCTCGACTTCCGCCAGCCCGCTGATGTGCGACTCAAGGTGTGCGCGGATGGCACTGGCAAGGGCGGCGGTGTGATCGGCGGTCATCTCACGGGCGACCAGCACATCAATATCCACATAGGCGGCATCCAGCGGCCCCCGGCTGCGGGCGCGAATGACCTTTTTCACATCCGGCACTTTACCCACCCATGTTGTGAGTTCTTCCGGGCTATAAGGCGCTTTGTCTACCAGCACGCCCGCCGCTTGCCCCAACACGCTCCACGCCGCCCGCAGGATGAGCGCGACGATCACCAGCGCAGCAGCCGTATCCGCCCATGCCCATTTGAACAGGACGACAATCGCCATACTGACCAGCACCGACACGCTCACAAACACATCGGTGCGGGTGTGGGTGGCATCGGCGGTGAGCAGTTCGGAATTGAGGCGGCGGCCTTCGCGCCCTTCGTAGATGGTGACAAACAGATTGATCGCCAGCGTGCCGAGCATCACCACAAAGGTGAGGGGCGAGAGGATGGGCGGTTCGCCGCTGCCCCCCAACCGATCAAGGGCGCTGCTGGTGATCTCCCATGCGGTGACGAGCAGAAACCCGCCGATGGCGAGGGCGGCAATGGTTTCAAAGCGGCGGTGTCCGTACTGATGGTCGCTGTCCGGCGGACGTTCGGCTAGGCGGTTGGCGACCAGCGCCACCACATTCGAGGAGCCGTCAATCAGCGAGTGAAACCCGTCGGCAGTAATCGAGAGCGCACCGCTGACCAACCCGATGATGATCTTGGCGGCAGCCACAATGACATTTAAGACCAGCGTGAACAGCAGTACACGGCGCACTTCGCGGCGGGTGTTTGGAACAGGAGTCATGCGGAACCTCGATGAACAAGAACATTGTCATCGTATGCGCTAAAGGCAGATTTCGACAACCGGGAACAGGTTTTTTAGGCGCACTTTATTTTCCGCATACGGCAGGCCAAACACCGACCTGCCGATGCTATTTGATTCGTTCCGGTTAGCCGCCCGCACGGGTCAGCGCGTCGTAAGCGGGCAGCGTGAGGAAATCCACCAGCGGCTCGCGCTTGGACATCTCGTTAAACAATCCGCCGGCCACCGCGAATTGCCCGCCGCCAAAACGGTCTTGTCCCACTTCGCCGCGTATCGCTTCCATTTCTTCTTCAAAAAGCTGGTCGAACAGCGCGGGGGTGAGCGTGCGCCCGTCCGCCAGCGTCACGCCATGATGCACCCACTGCCAGATTTGGGCGCGGGAGATTTCGGCGGTGGCTGCATCTTCCATCAGGTTGTACAGCGGAACGCAGCCGTTGCCGCGCAGCCATGCTTCGAGATATTGCACGCCCACCTTGATATTCCAGCGCACGCCCGCTTCGGTAATGTCTCCCGGCGGCGGACGCAGCAAATCGTCCGCTGTAACCTGCACATCTTCGCGCAGGCGGTCAATCTGGTTGGGCTGCGGCATGTGCTGGTTGAATACCTCTAAAGCGATCGGCACAAGACCGGGGTGCGCCACCCATGTGCCATCGTGACCGTCCTGTGCCTCGCGCAGTTTGTCGGCGCGGACTTTGGCGAGCGCGGTTTCGTTGGCCTGCGGGTCGGTCTTGATCGGGATTTGCGCCGCCATGCCGCCCATCGCGTGCGCACCATGCCGGTGACAGTTGCGAATCACCAGCAGCGAATAGTTGCGCATCATCGGGACGGTCATGGTGACGAGGGCGCGATCCGGCAGGAGATGATCGGCATGGGTGCGGAACTTCTTGATGTACGAGAAAATATAGTCCCAGCGTCCGCAGTTCAGGCCAGCCGAGTGTTCGCGCAGTTCGTACAGGATTTCTTCGGTTTCAAACGAGGCGAGAATGGTTTCGATCAGCACCGTCGCCTTGATCGTGCCACGCGGAATGCCTAGTTCGTCCTGCGCCAGATTGAACACATCGTTCCACAGGCGGGCTTCGAGGTGGCTTTCGAGTTTGGGCAGATAGAAATACGGGCCGCTGCCCCGCGCCAGTAGTTCGCGGACGTTGTGGAAGAAATACAGCCCGAAGTCAAACAGACTGCCAGAGATGGGCTGCCCATCCACCAGCAGATGCTTCTCGCTCAAATGCCACCCACGCGGGCGCACCATCAACACGGCGGGACGCTCTTTGAGCGCGTACTGCTTCCCCTCCGGGCTGGTGTAGGTGATTTCGCGGCGAATCGCAGCACGCAGGTTGATTTGCCCTTCGATCTGATTGTTCCACGTCGGTGCGTTGGCGTCTTCAAAATCCGCCATGAACACCGATGCGCCGGAGTTGAGCGCGTTAATCACCATTTTGCGTTCGGTGGGGCCGGTAATTTCCACACGGCGATCCAGCAGGTCGGCAGGAATCGGGTTGATGCGCCAGTCGCCACCGCGCAGGGCGGCGGTTTCCGGCAGGAAATCCGGCTTGTCGCCCGCATCCAGCCGCGCCTGCCGTTCGATGCGGCGGCGCAGCAATTCCTCGCGGCGGGCATTGAAGGTTTGCGCCAGTTTGACCAGAAAGGCCAGTGCATCCGGCGTGAGGATGCTCTCAAATCCGGGGCGCAGTTCGCCGCGAATCTCAATATGACGGAGAAGGTCGTCGTGCGCTGCCATCCATATCCTCCTGCGGATAGACCATTGAACGCGATAGGCTGTGACTTTCGAGTATACAGGGGTTGGGGAATTGAACTATAGCCGCACAGGGTAGGCCATGTCATCGCCAGCCTGCGCCAAGTCGTGTTATAGTAATCGGTTATTAGCAATGGGAGCGCAAGTTGTATGATGCTCAATGGGACGCCGAATAACAGCTTGACGTATGAATTGGCATCAATCAGTTCGCGGCTGATCGCCCTGATTATTGATGAAGTGGCCTTACTCGTACTCAGTATTTTCATAGGAACACTGACGATCGGGCTGCCGGACTGGGCGGCGCTCGTCATCGGGTTCACGCTGAATTTCGTTTTCCACTGGTACTTCTGGACGCGGCGGGATGGTCAAACGCCGGGAAAATACATCGTCAACATCAAGGTCATCAAAACCGATGGTTCACCGATCAGCGATATGGACTGCCTGATGCGGGTGATCGGCTATATGTTCAGCGGGCTGGCACTGGGGCTTGGCTATCTGTGGGCGGTGTTCGACCCGAACGCGCAGACGTGGCATGACAAAATCGCTCACACCTATGTGGTGAAAGCGGATAAACAGAAACGAGAAGTGAAAGTATGACCGTCTCAGTCTGGCAGGCCAATGGCAGTGAACCGGTTCGGGAAGTGGATTTTCTGGTGGTGGGCGCGGGGCTGGTGGGCTGCGGCGTGGCCTACTTCGCGGCGCAGGCCGGGCGGCAGGTGGTCATCACCGATATGCGCGACCTCGGTCTGGGCGCCAGCAGTCGCAACGCCGGCTTCATGATCTCCGGCCTCGACACGTACTATCATCACTCGATTGAACGCTACGGTCATGCCGTCACCCGCGAGATGTGGGATCTCTCCAAAACCTCACACGCCTACTGGCGCGAGTTCGCCAGCAAGGGCAGCGTGAAAATGGAGAAATGCGGCTCGATGCTGCTGGCGGAAAGCGCCGAAGAAGCCCGCGATCTGGAAGTGGCGGCGCGGGCGCTGGAAGCCGACAAGCGCGAGATTGAGTACCTCAGCAGCGACCCGTTGGGACGCGGCTATTTCGCCGCGATTCGCCAACCGGGGGACGGGACGGTACACCCGCTGGAACTGGTGCAGACCATCTTCCAGCAAAGCGGTGCGGAACTGGTTCCCAATAACGAAGTCTACGCCATCCGGCAAGATGACGAGGATTGGGCATGGGTGTACACGCGGCAATACATCTTCAAAGCGCGGCATGTCATGCTCTGCACCAACGCCTACTCGGTGTATCTCGACCCGTACTTCGTGGGCAAGGTCATCCCCACGCGGGCGCAGTGCATCGCTACCGCCCCCCTCAAGCATGGGCCGGTGGTGAACACCTGCGGCTACAGCGACTACGGCTATATGTACTACCGCGACACCTTCGACGGGCGGTTGCTGATCGGTGGCGGGCGCAAGCAGAACAAGGCGCTGGAGAACGACACCACCGATGACCGTGTTACCGACCCCGTGCAGCGCATCCTCGAAAATTACCTGCGCGACAAGTTCCCGGATATTGACGCGCCGATTGAGCGCCGCTGGTCGGGCATCATGGGCTTCAGCGTGGACGGGCTGCCGCTGGTCGGCACGCTCCCCGGCAAGCCGCGCATCGGTTTCGCGGTGGCCTTTCACGGGCATGGGCTGGCGCTGGGCGCGGGAACGGCGGAACGGGCGGTGGATATGCTGCTGAAGGGCAAAGACCCCGGCGCGGTGAGCGCCAAACGGCTTGGCTAGGAAGGCTGTGAACGGCTGCGAACGTTTTGAACAGGTTGCGGGTTGAATTTTCATCCGAACGGGATAGAATGTTCGCAAGCGGCCCTGTAGCTCAGTGGCAGAGCACCCGCCTTTTAAGCGGAGTGTCGTAGGTTCGAATCCTACCAGGGTCACAAACCGATTGGTTGAATTAAAACAGGTGGCAAGTGTGTCGCCTGTTTTAATTCACGCCCACGACACCCGCCCGTTCAAAATATCCCACCGCACCGGGGATGGATAGCACCGCACCCTTCATTACGATACAAATTAAGAGTATTACATTTTGTCATGTTGCGTGTTACAATAGGTTGTGTAGTGGGTTGATCTTTCATCAAATCGTATTGTCCATAGATTCAGGTTCCGGCAGGTGGTGCTAATGAACGCACAAACGCACCCTTCCGCTGCGATACATCCCGTTCTCGTGATCGGTGGTGACTCTGCCTATTTGCAGTCCATCGTGGACGTGTTGCAGGGGATGGATGCGGTTCAAATCGAATGTCGAGCCGTGCAGGTGGTCGCCGAGGCGCAGTCTGCGCTGCACGAACGCCAGTGGCACACGATTTTGTGCGCTTGCGACACGCCTACCATCAGCCCGACTAGCCTGCTTCAATGGGCGCAAAAAACGCAGCCGCCCGTCCCGATCATTCTCCTCTCAGATACGACCCGCGTGGCAGAGGTGGTAGACATCATGCGGCAGGGTGCGCGGGGCGTAGTAGACCCCGCCGATTCGCAGCGCCTGATGAGCATGGTTCAGCAAGAACTGGACGCCTATACACAGTCGCCCGTTTCCGCAGACGAGGCCATCCCTTCGCGCAGACGGGACTACCGCGACGAAATTCTGGATACGATGCAGGATGCCATCGTGTCCTCCGCTTTGCCTGAGCGCAAAATCACCTATTCCAATCTGGCGTTTGAATCCCTTTATGGCTACCCGATTGGCTACTTCCTCGTTGACCGCAATTTCTTCCAGCAGATCATCCACCCGGCAGACATGCAGCAGGCGTTGGCAGCCATGCAAACCAGCTTGCGGGAAGGCGCGGTCGAAGTCGAACACCGGATCGTGCTGCCCGATAAACGGGTGCGCTGGTTGCACCGCCGCATCTGGACAACCTACGACGAAAACGGACACCCCACCCGCCTGAACGACCTCGCCAGCGACATCACCGAACGCAAAGAAGCCGACAGGGCACTGCGCGAGAACCAGCAGCGGTTGCAAAGTTTGCTCGACAATTTGCAAGATGTGGTCTGGACGATGGAACTGAGCAATTCGCGGGTCAGCTATCTGAATCCGGTGGCGGAAACCATTTTCGGCAAGCCTGTGTCCGCCTTCTACGAGAACAACCAGCTGTGGATGGATATGATCCACCCCGAAGATGCCGCACAGGTGGATGCGAATTTCGCTGAATTGATCGCGCAAGGGGAAAACACCTCGGAATACCGGATTGTGCGACCGGATGGCAGCGTGCGCTGGCTGCGCAACCACGCATGGGCGGTGAAAGACGAGGCAGGCCGCCCGATCCGACTGGAAGGCATCGCCAGCGATGTGACCGATTACAAGCAGGCCGAAATCAACCTGCGGGAACGTCACCGCTTCCTCGCGGACATTCTGGAGAACAGCGGGTCAGTCACGTATGTGAAGCGGCGGGACGGCGTATATCTGGAAGTCAACCGCGAATGGGTCAAATCCACCCGGGTGCCCCGTGAGCAAGTGGTCGGGAAGAAAGACGAAGACGTGTTCCCGCCGGAAACCGCCCAACAATTCCGCAGCAATGATCTGCGCGTGATCGAATCTGGCGAAACGCTGAAGGTCGAAGAAGCGCTGAACACCCCGGACGGCGTGCGTTACTTCATCTCGATCAAATTCCCCACGCGGGACAGTGACGGGATGATTAACGGCCTCTGCGGCATGAGTACCGACATCACCGAGCAAAAACAGGCGGAATTGGCGCTGCGGGCGAGCGAAACCAAGCAGAAGGCCATTCTGAGCGCGATGCCGGATTTGATGTTCCACCTGCGCGCCGATGGCACCTTCCTCGATTTTCACGGCCCCGCCGTTGATCTGGCGCTGCCGCCGGAACAGATTCGCAACCTGAAGGTACAGGAATTTCTGGCGGCTGTCCCCGGCACTGAAACCGTCATCCAGCAAATGACCGAAGCGATGCACACCGTTGCCGCCACAAGGCAACTGGTGACGTTTGAATACACCCTGCTGGTGCAGGGGGATTTGCGTCCCTTTGAAGCGCGGTTGGGGCCAATCGGGGATACGGATGACCTGATTGTGATTATCCGCGACATGACCGAACGCAAAAAAGCAGAAGAAGCCCTGCAACAAAGCCAAGCCAAAATGCAAGCGATTCTGGCTGCCATACCGGATTTGACGTTCCATCTGGATTCTGAGGGAACCTACCTCGATTTTCACGGGCCAACCGAAAAACTAGCCCTGCCAATGGATGCCATCCGGGGCAAAAAAGGGGAAGATGTTCTGGCGGTGATCCCCGGTACGGAAGAGGTGATTGAAAAGACCAGCGCAGCGTTGAAAGCGGTCGCGGCGCACAAGCAGGTCGTCACCTACGAGTATGTGCTGCCGAGGCTTGATCGTGCCGAGCCGGAATACTACGAAGCCCGAATGGCACCGATCGGGGATAGCGGCGACATTATCTCCGTCATCCGCGACATCACCGAACGCAAAAAGGTGGAAGAAGCCCTGCGCCAGAGTCAAGCCAAGCAAGCGGCACTGCTGGCCGCCATCCCGGATTTGATGTTCCACCTGCAAGCCGATGGCACGTTCCTCGATTTTCACGGGCCGCCTTCCAATCTGGCAATGCCTAAAGACGCGATTTTAGGCAAAAAAGCACAGGACACGTTTGGGTTAATGCCCGGTTCGGAAACCGCCGTTCAGCGAACCAACGACGCCCTTCAGGCCATCGCAACCAACCGGCAGCTTGTCACCTTCGAGTATGCGCTGCCGGGGCCAACGATGCTGGAACATTATGAGGCGCGGTTGGTGCCTCTGGGCGATACGGACGAAGTGATCGCCATCATCCGCGACATCACCGAACGCAAGCAGGCCGAAGAAGCACTGCAATCCGCCAATGAACGGCTGGAACAGCGGGTGACTGAGCGCACCGCAGAACTGGAACGGATCAAAAACCGCATCGAGGCCATTTTCAACCACAGCGGGGATGGCATCCTGCTGCTCGATATTCAGTACGGCATCCAGCAAGCCAACTATGCCTGTAACGTGTTGTTCGGCCTCTCCGACAATTCCTACCTCACGCGGTCACTGTCCAGTTTCTTCTCGCCAGAAGATGCGCCGCACATCGAGCAAACGATTCAGCAGGTCGCCCAAACGCACCAGATGCGGCATGTCGAAGCCGCCATCGCGCATGCGGATGGTTCCGTCAGTAATGTGGAACTGAACATCGCGCCGATCAACCGTTCCCAGAACAGCGTCACGAATCTGGTGTGCATTATCCGCGACATCACCGAACGCAAGCGGGCGGAGTCCGAACTGCTCACCCTGTCGCGCCGTTTGCAGTTGGCGACCGCTGCCGGCGGAATCGGCATCTGGGATTGGAACCTCGAAAGCGACCGGATGCTGTGGAATGACCAGATGTTCAGCCTGTACGACCTCAGCCGCGAGTCCTTCGACGGAACGGGAACCTCTGTCCGCAGCGCGAAATGGGCGCACCCGGACGATTCCCGCCGAATATTTGACGAGATTGATGCGGCGCTCAAAAACGATACGCTGCTGGATAC
>CAIPFY010000457.1 GCA_903864435.1 uncultured Chloroflexota bacterium
GGCGATCTGGAAGAACAGCTCGAGACGGTGCGTTCTCAGCGCGACACGGCTCTGGTCGCCTTCGAGGATCGTCAAAAAGCCATTCACTCGCACTTTGACGGTGAAGTCAGCCGCATGAGCGACGAAGTGATGCAGGAAGCCCAGTCGGTGCAAAACCGCATCGAGTCGTTGATTGGTCAAAACGCGCCCACCGATATTGACTTTGAAGGCGCGAACGCCATCATCGCGGCCAAAGGCGAGACGATCACCTACGAACACATCTCACGCATTCAAACAGCCGCCACCGCTTATCTGAACGATGTGCAGGCGCAAATTGAAAATCGGCGTCAAACGCAGTTGAGCGAGCTGGATGGTGAGGCCGATTCGCTGTCGAGCGATGCCTCCGCCAGCATTAACGAGCAGCGCGCCGAACTGGATAACCGCATGGCATCCGTGCGGCAGGCTGCCGAAAAAGCCCGTCAGGAACTACAAGACCTGCATGTGCTGCAATTCCTGCCCGAAACCCGCTTCCGCGAACTCAAGAGCCGCTACGGGCAGGTGTTCCACGCCGACATGGGCGCGGAAGCCTTCTACGAGATTCTCAAGCGCATGGATATGGATCGCCTGTCGGTGGAACTGTGGCACGAAGTCCGCAACACCAAATCCAAGCAGCGCAAGAAGAAGGCCACCAAGCGCCTGCGCGTGGTCGAAAGCCTGCGTAAGAGCAACAACCGCCCGGAATGGATGATCCTCACCGTGCTGCCGGTCATCCCGCCCGACCTGCGCCCGATGGTGCAGTTGGACGGCGGACGCTTCGCCACCAGCGATTTGAACGATCTCTACCGCCGCGTCATCAACCGCAACAACCGTCTCAAGCACCTGCTCGATCTGGGCGCGCCGGATGTCATCGTCCGCAACGAAAAGCGTATGCTTCAGGAAGCAGTAGACAGCCTTGTAGACAACAGCCAGCGCGGCAAGGCGCTCAGCCGCCGGGGTCGCCGCGAACTGAAATCCCTCAGCGATATGCTGAAGGGCAAGAAAGGCCGCTTCCGCCGCAACCTGCTCGGTAAGCGCGTGGACTATTCGGGTCGTTCGGTCATCGTGATTGGCCCCAAGCTCAAGCTGTATCAGTGCGGCCTGCCGAAGACGATGGCGCTGGAACTCTACCGCCCGTTCGTCATCAGCCGCCTCGTCAGCCATAACTACGCCAGCAACGTCAAGGGCGCCAAGCGCATCATTGAGCGCGAAAAACCCGAAGTCTGGGAAGTGCTGGAGGAGGTCATCAAGGATCGTCCGGTTCTGCTGAACCGCGCTCCCACCCTCCACCGTCTGGGCATTCAGGCATTCGAGCCGCAGCTGGTGGAAGGCAAGGCCATTCAAATTCACCCGCTGGTGTGCGCCGCCTTCAACGCCGACTTTGACGGCGATCAGATGGCCGTACACGTCCCATTGAGCGACAAGGCCGTCACCGAAGCCCGTGAGCTGATGCTCAGCACGCGCAACCTGCTCAAGCCCGCAGACGGTCAGCCTATCGTCGGCCCCTCGAAAGACATGGTGCTAGGTAACTACTACCTGACGATGGATCCGACGGTTGAACTTATCAGCCTGAAGGAACGCGCCGATGAGTTCCGTGCCATGAGTATGCTCAATGGCACCCAAAAGGTCGGCGTGGCCTTCCGCAGCGCGGGTTACTATCACACCCTGTCCAATCCGGTTCCCGGTATCGTCGTCTTCGATGATGTCACCGAAACCGACGATGAAGGAAAAGTCAAAGTCACCGAAAAGGCGCTTGACCGCACCGTGCGCGCCTTGCTGGAAGGTGAAATTGACTGCATGCTGAACAACAGCTTGGAAATGGCAAAGCTGTGGAAAAAGAAACCGGCACTGGCCGACAAGATGGAACTGGCGAACCTGAGCGAGCGTCTCAAGATCGTGGACATTGATGAAGTCGAGTACCTGTATAACCTCGGCAAAGTCAAGCTGCACACGCCCATTCTGCTCGGCAATTACTACGACACCCGCCAAGCGCAGGATGAGCCGGAAATCACCACGATTGGCCGCGCCATCTTCAATCGCATCCTGCCCGACGAAATGCGCTTCGTGCAAGACACGATGGGCAAGAAGCAACTTCAAGAACTGGTAGACCGCTGCTACCGCAAAGTCGGCCCGGATCGGACAACCGATGTGGTGGATGCCATCAAGAATCTCGGCTTCCACTACGCCACGATTTCCGGCACGACCATCGCGGTCAACGACCTGACCATTCCTGATGAACGCCGCGAAATTCTGGCTGGTGCTGAACACACTGTAGATCAGGCCGAACGCGATTTCCGTCGTGGCCTGCTGACCGAAGACGAACGCTACCAGATCACGATTGACGAATGGAACTCGGCAAAGGATCGCTTGCAGGATTTGATCCGCAAGACCCTCGACCCATACGGCCCGATTGCGATCATGGCAATTTCTGGCTCGACCAAAGGCGGTTTCGGCCCGATCACCCAGTTGGCCGGTATGCGCGGTCTGATGGCCGACCCGTCTGGTCGCATCATTGACCTGCCCATCCGCAGTCACTTCCGCGAAGGACTCACCGCGCTGGAGTACTTCATCTCCACGCATGGCGCTCGTAAAGGTCTGGCAGATACCGCCCTGCGTACTGCCGACGCCGGCTACCTCACCCGCCGTCTGGTGGATGTGGCGCAGGACGTGATTGTGAACCGTATGGACTGCGGCACAGAATCCGGTCAGTGGATTCGCCGAGTGGATAACATCGCCGGACAGACGGTGTACGAGCGCATCGTGGGTCGCTGTGCCGCGCTGGATACGCATGATCCGGTGACTGGCGACTTGATCGTGGCACGCAACGAAATGATTGATGAAGAAATCGCGGATCGCATTCAGCAGCATGCTGACATCAAAGAAGTATGCGTCCGCAGCCCGATGACCTGCGCCCTCATTCACGGCATCTGCGCCCTATGCTACGGGCGTGATCTCGGTCGTGGCGACATGGTGGAAATCGGCGCAGCCGTCGGCATCGTAGCCGCGCAGTCCATCGGTGAACCCGGTACGCAGCTCACGCTGCGCACGTTCCACACCGGCGGTACGGCGACAGCCAGCGGTGACATCACCAGCGGTCTGCCCCGCGTGGAAGAACTCTTTGAAGCGCGTAAGAAGCCGAAGGGCGAAGCCGTAGTCACCGACATCAGCGGTACGCTGCGCTTGAGCAAGCGCGAAGGCGTGCGCATCGCCACAGTCATTGACAGCGAAGCCTTCAGCGACCAGCACCAAATCCCTGTAGGCTGGGATGTCCTCGTCAACGATGAGGCAGAAGTCAAAGAAGGGGATGTCGTCGCGCAGGAAGCAGGCGGCGAAGGCCAGATCATCGCCAAGATGCACGGTCTGGTACACATCGAAGGCCACACGCTCTACATCCGTTATGAACGGCGCGTGGAAGAGGAATACGAAATTCCCTCGAACGCCCGTCTGGTTCCCGAAGCCTTTGACGGCGCACAGGTCAAAGCCGGTCAGCAGTTGACCGAAGGTTCCAAGAACCCGCACCGCATCCTGCGCATTCTGGGGCAAGAAGCCACCCAGAACTACCTGCTGAACGAAGTGCAGGAAGTGTACCGTAATCAGGGCGTGAACATCTCCGACAAGCATTTCGAGATCATGATCCGCAAAATGCTGTCGAAGGTGCAAATCACCAAAAGCGGTGACAGCGGTATGCTGCCGGGTGAATTGATTGACAAACTTCAGCTCCTCAACCTGAACGAACACCAGATTGCCGACGGCAAAGAGCCGGCAGCCGGCGTTCCGATCCTGTTGGGGATCACCAAAGCGGCACTCAGCACCGACAGCTTCCTCTCGGCCTCTAGCTTCCAGCACACCATCAAGGTGCTGGCGGGCGCGGCCATCGAAGGCAAGATTGACAAGCTGTACGGCCTGAAGGAAAACGTCATCATCGGTAAGCTCATCCCTGCCGGAACGGGCTTCCACACCTATCAGGATCGTGAACTGGTCGCCCCCAGTGTGACGCTGGAACAACAGGGCGCTTACGATGCCTCGGCAATCGTGGACGAATCGTATGATGACAACGAAGGCATGGATGAAAACATGGATGGCTAACTGCCATTCGCTTCCTGCCTGATCGAACGCAACAAAAACGCGCCGGTGAATGTCACCGGCGCGTTTTTATTCTGCTCGTCCAGCCCTGCTCTGCTTAGTCGTATTTCTCCAACTGCACATCAGGACGCACCGCATCATAGATCATCCAGTAGGCAGGCCGTTCACGCGGGTTCAGCGGCGTAATCAGGCTGTAGGCGGCACGTTCGTCACGGTTCTCCACCATTCCAGCTAACAGCGCAAAATTCAGGTTCCAGATCATCATCGGCCCCATATAATCCATTCCCTGCGCCATCTGGAAAGCCGTAACGGTATATTGCCCCTGCACCCGCTTATCGTTATAGGCCATCCACAACTGCGGCGGGTCGCCGGGGAAACCGTCCCACGTTGCGTAGCCAAATTCCGTCGCCCACAGCTTCCCGTCGGCATGACCGTTCTGTACCATGATATCGCGAAAATCGCTAATCGTGTCGAGGAAAAAGAAATGCGGGTCATCATCCCAACCGCGTTCGGTTCCCATCTGGCAGCAGCGCGCATCCGGCGGATTACCCCACCCGTAAGGATGAACGCCCACGACTGCATCCCGGTAGTTCCCCAGCCCTGCCGTATACATCTCCTGCAAGTAGGAACGGTCATTTCGGGAGCCAATTTCGGCGTTATCTCCGGTTGGCGCCAAGCCCGCTGTAATCACCGTCAGCGGCGTTGTGCGGGGCGTCTGCGGATCATTGACCATCCGCTGCACATAAGCGGTAACGGCCTGATAAGCAGGCACAAAGTACTGCATATACGACTGACCATTCAGCGGTTGCCCCTGCCATTCCCGTGACAGATTCGGCTCATTCCAGATTTCTACCGCATCCACCGAAGTGCCAAACTCGTTCAGCAGCAGCGTAACGAAATTTGCCAGCGCCTGCGGGTCATCCGGCGGGCCATCTTCATTCTGGTTGCTCCGCGCCCAATTGGGCGCTTTCGCCACGCTCACCAGAATATCCAGACCGGCATTGAAGGCGGTTTCGAGGTAAATCTCCAAGCGGCGGAAATCTACCGAAATTTCATCGGCGCTGTTTGGCTGAAGCTGTTTCCAGTTCACCTGCACCTTTAACCACTTCACGCCCAACCGTTGTATATCCTGTATCGCCTGATTCCAGTCGTCCTGACTCAAAGTCGGATCAAGCTGAATGCCCATGCGAACCGGGTCAAGATTAGGCATCGCTCCCTGCGCAACAGGCGGCGCAGCGGTGGGCGGTACTGCGGTCGGCGGCACCACCGTCGGCTCCGCAGGCGGTTGCGTGGGGGCGGGCGTGGGCGGCAGCGATGTCGCCGTCGGCGGGGGCGGCGGCAATGTGTAGCTGCTGTCTATCAACGCGCCCACCGCATTAACGGGAGTCACGGGTGCAACCGTCGGGGCATCCGTCACAGTTGCAGAAGGGGGTGTAGGTGTAGCCAGCACCGCCGTCGGGACAACGGTCGCATCGCTGGACACACGCTCCGGCGTCGGGGTCACATAGACCAATACGGGTTGCTGACCACATCCAGCCAGCAACACGACACCAACCAGAATCCAGATGAGGGGGGTGAGTTTTTGAGTCATCATACCACGCATACTACCATAACGATTGAACTTGCGCGATGAGCAGAGGGGCGAAAATAGGGTAAGCGTGGGATGCGGCGCTGTGCTATAATTAGAACGTTCGTTCAATATTGGTGTTTGACACATACTCTGACTTTCCCTAGAATGAAACCTCGCAGACGGGAAACAAGATGTCGCAGGAAATCATAATGTCGCATGGTATAGTTCGTCAGGTCAATATCGGGCAGGAAATGCGGGACTCCTATCTCGATTATGCAATGAGTGTCATTGTCGCCCGCGCACTCCCCGATGCGCGGGACGGGCTTAAACCCGTACACCGCCGCATCTTATATGCCATGCACGACATGGGCATACGCGCCTCCACGCCCTACAAGAAAAGCGCCCGTATCGTTGGTGAAGTGCTAGGGAAGTATCACCCGCACGGCGACTCGGCAGTCTATGAAGCAATGGTACGCTTGGCGCAGGATTTCTCCATGCGCTACGAACTGATTGATGGACAGGGAAACTTCGGCAGCATTGACGGAGACGGCGCAGCAGCCATGCGTTATACCGAAGCCCGCATGGCGAACATTGGCGAAGAACTGCTGGTGGATATTGAAAAGGAAACCGTTGATTTTGATGACAACTTCGACGGCAGCCTGAAAGAACCCGCCGTCCTACCATGCAGTTTTCCGAATCTGCTGGTGAACGGGTCGTCGGGGATTGCCGTCGGCATGTCTACCAACATCCCGCCGCACAATCTGGGCGAAATTTGCGATGCGCTCGCCTATCTCCTCAAAAACTGGGATAGCCTCGACGACATCACCGTACAGGACTTGATGCGGTTTGTGAAAGGGCCGGATTTCCCCACCGGCGGGTTTGTTTACCGCCACATTGACGGGCTGGACACCGATGAGGATACACTCGTCAGCGCCTACGCAACCGGACGCGGCAAGATCACCATCCGGGCGAAAGTGCATGTCGAGGAGATGGGGCGCGGCAAGTCGCGCATTATCATCAGCGAACTCCCCTATCAAACGAACAAGTCGGCGCTGATCGAGCGTGTGGCAAACCTCGTGCGCGATGGCAAAATCGAAGGAATCGCCGACCTGCGCGACGAATCCGATCGGCAGGGGCTACGGATGCTGATCGAACTTCAGCGCGGCGCAGATGCCAACAGCGTCCTCAGTAGCCTGTTCAAGCTCACCCCGCTGCAAGAAACCTTCTCCATCATCATGCTGGCACTGGTAGACGGCGAACCGCGCACACTCAGCTTGAAACAGGCGCTTCGTGTATACCTTGAC
>CAIPFY010000458.1 GCA_903864435.1 uncultured Chloroflexota bacterium
CACACTCGGTTGGGGTTTGCCGAAGTAGCTCACCAGCCGCCGCGCAATACTGGCGCTGAAGATGGCCTCCCCTTCGCTCACTGCCTGAATCGCCCGGATGATCTCGTCCTGATCTGATCCCTTGAGCAAATAGCCGCGTGCGCCCGCTTGCATGGCGGAGAATACCATGTCGTCATCTTCGTACATCGTGACCATCAAGATGCCGATGTGCGGACTGTCGCGCAGGATTTGGCGTGTGGCATCAATCCCGTTCATTTCGGGCAACTGAATATCCATCAGAACCACGTCGGGCTGAAGTTCCAGCGCCAGCATCACCGCGCTCTGACCGTCTCCGGCTTCACCCACCCATTTCATTTGCGGGAGCGAATCTAGTAGCAGATGAAGACCGTTACGGAACATCGGATGATCGTCTACCACCAGTACACGGATGATTTCCATAACCGTTATCCTTTCGTTTGGGGTGCGGGGATGGGGAGCGTCCGCAGCGGGAGTTTTGCGACGACCTGTAATCCCCCTTCAGGAACATTTTCGACCGTGCAAGTGCCGCCGAGTTCTTCTGCACGATTCAACATGGATTTTATACCGATTCCATAACGTAGGTTTGTGGGCAGGCCGCGCCCGTTATCGGTCACTTCGAGGCGCAAATCCCCATTGAGGGTGAGGCGGATACTGCATTTGGAGGCTTGCCCGTGCCGGATGGTGTTGGCGAGGGCTTCCAGCGCGATGCGGTACAGCGCCGATTCGACCGCTGCCGAGAGGGGCGGCAGCGGCGCGGCGCTGACCGTGACCAGCAGTTCGGAGGATTGTCCGATCTGGCGGGCTTTTTCTTCCAGCGCGGCGATCAGTCCGAGTTCCTCAAGGATGGGCGGTTGGAGTTCGTACACCAGTCGGCGCACATCGGCGATGGCGGTTTGAATCTGTTTTTTGAGGTCAAGTAGCAGGGCTTCGGCTTTAGGCTGGTCGTGTTTCATCAGGTTGCGGGCGGCATCCACCTGAAGCATTAAGCTGGCGAGGATGGGGCCTAAGCCATCGTGCAGATCGCGCCGGATGCGGCGGCGTTCTTCGGCCTGTGCCAGCACCAACTTCTCGCGGGATCGCTGAAGGTCAACCGTGAGGTGCGCGGTTTGAATGGCGACTTCCGCGACGTGAATCAGCCCGGAGATGAGCTTGTGATCCTGTAGAGTCAAGGTGGCTCCAGCGAAGGGCGGCGCGACAATCAGCCGTCCGATGGTTCCTTTTTCATATTTCAGCGGGAAGTATAACCGTTCGTTGTCGGATTGGTTCTCCTGTAGGCCGTATTCCGCCGCGATGACCGAGTGTTCGTTCTCCATGAGTTCGATGGCGGTATAGGGCAACTTGAGCGCCTTGCCGATGGTTTCGACGATCATATTGAGCGCAATTTGCGGGTCAATGGCTTCTTCGAGCCGTTTGGTCAAGCTCACGATCACATCGTAAGGGCTGACGCGCTCCCCGTAAATGAAGCGGTTGACGGCATGTTGTAGGCGGTGCCGGACGGGTTGGAACAGGACGGCAGACACCCCGGTTGCCAGCAACGAGAGAATCGGGTCGTACTGCTGGTTGAAGACGAGGCTGAGTGTTCCCACGATGGCAATGTAGATTCCGACAATCATGGCGGTGAGCGCACTCCAGACGAGGGTGCGCTGGATGACGATGCGAATGTCGAATAGACGGTAGAACACAACGGTAATGATGAGGCCGATGACGATGGGTACCGTGACCAGTGGGAGGATTTGCCATTCCGTGCCCGTTCCGCGTGCCATCCAGACGGGTAGCCAGCCGATCAAGATTGCCAGCAGTCCGGTGGTGAAGATGGCTAGTACCACCACCAGCAGGCGCTTGCGTGCCAGATGGTCAGCGATGTGGCGGTAGCGGATGGCGGCGGCGATCAAGCCGGTTATGAAGCAACTGAAGATGAGTAACCAGATGCCGTGTTCCCAACTGCGCAGCCATTCCAGCGTATTGCTGGTGTAGAACACCATCAGGAAGCCGGTATACAGCGGGTAAGGCGCTAGGTATAGCCCCCAGACCAGCGCGGAAGGCAGCGGGCGTTCATCCTTCAAGCGAGGGAGCAACAGCGTGAAATGCAGCAGCGAGGCGCACATCACCATAATCAGGATGAAGGTCAACACGCGGTAAAAAACCCATATCGCGCCGGCGTTGACCAGCGAGGCCACATCAGTTCCCATGAACCAGCAGATGCTAAAGGTGGTCAGGCTGACGGTTGCCACGAATAAGGTTTGCGAGGTGCGTTCATCCGGGCGCTGTACGAGTAGCCAACCGGAGGCGATCTGCGTGAGCGCCAGAAAGACCACCGTGAGCAGGTTAGCTTTCAGGATGGTTCCTAGCGGGTAGTTCTCTAGCGTGAGGGGGACATCTAGCGCCTGCTGATTGCGCATCACGCGGAAAGTGACCTGCTGCCCGAACTGCCACGCCGGTTTTTCGACGTTGAACTGGAAAAGACTGTCTACCCAATCCGTCATTGACCTGCCGTTGACGGCGATTACCCGATCCCCTTCGCGCAACAGACTGCGTTCGGGGTTCAGCGGAACGGTTGAGATGGATCCGGGGGTGGTTTGCTGCGCCACCAGCCATAAGCGCGTCCCATCGGAGGGATGCGAAAGGCGTTGATAGGCGAAAAATAGCGCACTGGCGTACATGAGGATGGCGGTGATGATGACAATCCGCCGTCCGAGATACGCTGATTGGATGTTCATCAGACTTTCCGCTTTCTGGATTGACCCTTATTCCAAGCGACCAATGCGTGTATCGTATTATTACGCTCGAATGTCGCGGGCAAAGGTATCTGCTTCCTTAACTTTACTATAGAAACAGGTCTGTCCCGGTGTCAGGGGGCGGTTGTCCCGAATTTGTCCCGATGGCGGTCAGGTGTGAGATAGGACGCTCACCTCATGCTAGATGGCTAGGTGAGGATGTAGGGTTAAAGAAGTGATTTTTGAAACATATAAAGGATGAACCATGAAGAAAATAGGGATTGTGGTCGGGATTGTGGCAGTTTTGGCGGTGGTCGCCTATATGGGGATGTCGGTGGTGCTTTACAACACCCTCGCTACAGTGGAGCCAAAGTGCGCTGGCGAATTTGCGGATAACACGCCCGCGCAATTCACCGCCGCGCCGTTTATGCCGGAGTTGGATACCTCGCCGTATTTCATGCCTGACTATGAGACGGTGGAAATTCCCAGCCGGGATGCCGGTATCACGTTGAGCGCGTGGTATGTGGCGGGCGACAGTGGCAAGCCGACGGTGATGGTGGTACATGGTTTGGGCGTGGGCGCGCCGGATTGCAAGCATCAGCCGCGTGCGCTGCTGCCGGCGGGGATATTGCACCGCGCTGGCTACAACGTCCTGCTGATTGACCTGCGTAATCATGGCGATTCGACCAGCACCGGCGGCAAGTGGGCGGCGGGTACAGAAGAATACCGCGATGTGCTGGGCGCGTGGGACTGGTTGCAAAGCGAGAAGGGCGCGGTTCCGGCGCAGATTGGCCTGCTGGCCTATTCTGGCGGGACGGCTTCGGCGCTGATTGCGATGGGCGAAGAACCGCGTATTCCGGCGATCTGGCTGGATAGCCCGTTTGTGAACATCTTCGAGACGATCAGCGACACGCTGGAGGCGGATGGCTACCCGCGCTTCTTAGCGCCGGGCGGCATACTGATGGCGCGGTTGATGTCCGGCTATGATCTGTATGCCCGCACGCCTGAAAATGCGGTGCGTGGATTCACCGATCAGGCGGTGTTCGTCGTACACTGTCAGGAAGATGCCACCTTGCCGGTGAAGTATGCACAGGATATGTCGGACATTCTGAAACTGTCGGCTGACCATTTGTGGATCGCGGAAGGTTGCGGTCATGTGCAGTCGGTCTTTAATTACCTCCCCGACTACGAACAGAAACTGACCAGTTTCTTCAGCATTCTCTCCGCCAGCTAGAACCCCTTTTTCACATTTACAGTGTCCCGATTTGTCCCGGAGCTATTCCGGGTACAAGTCGGGACGCTGCCCCCATGACAGCGGGACGCGGCGCGTTATACGGTAAGCATAGTTCTAGTTGATCCGGTTTAGACCAGAGGATGTGAACCATGTTTACCTATGATCTCAACGCACAACGCAAAAGTACCGATAAACACCCAACAAACGATCTCGATCCCGTGTTGCAAGCGGCGAATGTCGAAGTGGAACGCGAAGAACTGGTTGAGCCGGATGCGCCCGCACCCGTAGGCAAGCTCACGCGGATGGGGTTGCTGAAGCACCGCCTCGGCCTGTACGGGAACCGCGTGCTGACTTCGGGTAGCCATCTGTGGATCACCTTCAGCGATACGCTCACGCAGATTGCGGCGGCGCTGGCGGGTAGCATCGTGCTGCTGCCGGTGGTTATTCTGGCTCGCGGCATGTATGTGCTGCTGAACACCGTGTTCTCGCTGTTCAAGCCGTTGATCCTGTCGCTGGTGCGGGGAGTCTTTGACCTGCTGCGCGGCATCATCTGGCCGTTCCACACCGCGTTCCTGATGTTCAACAAGCGGCTGCTGTTCCCGATTTTGAAGGCTGTGAAAGAGGACGACACGGTTGCGCTGGTTGCCTTCGGGGTGCTGATTGCGGTGGTGGTGGGCATTGTGGTGCTGCTGAACGCGGTTCTGTAGACAGGCTTGGCGTGACGTTGTATTCGGATAAGAAGCCCCGGGGTGCATAACGCACTCCGGGTAGTGAATTCGGAGGTAAGGATCATGAAGCGGTACGTCGGTTTGGGGATGCTGGTACTGGGTCTGTTGCTGCTGGTGCAGGTGTTCGTCGTACAAGCTGAGTCGGAAAGCTACCGCGTTCTGGGGGATAGGCCGATTAACGCCCGCGCCTGCCCACAGTTGGACTGCGCTGTCGTCACCACGTATTGATCGCTTCAAGCGGCAATGATGTGCCTTACGATGTTCTCTACGCTTTCTACGCCAATGCCATGATGCTTGTCGAGCCGAATATCCCGCTGCATGTGCAAATGAGGACGTTTGGCGGGGAGCAGGCGCTATCTATATCTAAGGTGCAGCGGGCGGGCCGGGGTGGAAACACCTCACTCCGACCCACCTGCTTATTTCAGATGGTGCCTTTTAGGGAAACATGAGTTCAGAAAAGGATATGTGGGCCATGTTCACAGAAAAAAGGGTTCGGATCGGGTTCCCGCGTGCGTTGTTGTATCACAAATACGCGCCATTATGGACGCACTTCTTCCGATCTATTGGTTGCCAGATTGTGACCAGCCCGAATACCAATCGCGCCATTCTGGATCAGGGCGTGCGGTACTCGATTGATGAGAACTGCCTCGCGGTGAAGGTCTTTCTGGGGCATGTGGCTTATTTGATCGGCAAAGTGGACTACATTTTCATTCCACGAATTCGGGCACTGCAAGCGGGTGAAATGCTTTGCGTCAAATTGTTTGCGTTGGCAGACATCGTTCGGAACACGTTCGAGGACGCGCCCCTTCTGGAATGTTCGGTGGATGTTGACAGGGGGGAGGATGAGATATCTGCATTCATTCAGATGGGGCAGTATTTCAACATCAACTACTCGAAAATCCAGCAAGCCTATGATGAGGCGCTGCGGGAACAGGCTAAGCACAAACAAGATCGGTTGGATCGGCAGTTGATGACGATCCGCGACGATAAAACAGATCAGTGCCGGGTGCTTGTGGTGGCACATCCGTATGTGACCTATGATGCACTACTCGGTAAAACGGTCGTTCAAATCCTTGAGGGGCTGGGCGCTCAGGTAATTTATGCCGATGTAGTGGACGAAGCAACCGCCCGACATTTATCTCCGATGCTCTCAACGGATTGCTACTGGACGTATAACAAAGAACTCCTCGGCGGCATTCAATTCTATCGCG
>CAIPFY010000459.1 GCA_903864435.1 uncultured Chloroflexota bacterium
AATCGCGCCAGCACATCATCCCCGCTGACCGCCGCCACCTTCAGCCCGGTCAAGCCCTGTGCGGCGGCGGTTTCGCACACCATTTCCGCCGCTGCTTGCGGATTCAAGCCGCCGCCGTTGGTGATTAGCGGAATCTTACGGGCGAACGCTTCCGGCAGGATTTTCTGCGCGATCAGCTTGACATCAAAGGTGTAGCCTCGTTTGGGGTTCGCCAGTTTGTCTTTTTGCAGGATGGCGAGTGTAAGTTCCGAAAGCGCCTCGAAGCACACCACATCCACATGACCGCCGCGAATCATGGGCAGCGCCTTCAGCACATCATCGCCGTAAAACCCCTGCGCCGAACCAATCCGGTAGGTCATGGCCTAGCTCTCTTTCTTAGCGCGTTTGGGCATCATGCCTTCCAGCTTGGCGATGATCCCCATCATCACTTCGTCCGCGCCGCCGCCGATGGAGAGCAACCGCGCATCGCGGAAATAGCGGCTGATGCGGGTTTCGGTCATGTAGCCCATGCCGCCGTAGAATTGAATGCAGGTATCGCCCACTTCCCGCGCCAGCCGTCCGGCCTTCAGCTTGCACATCGAAGCGATGCGCGTCACCTCCTGCACGTCCGCCTGTCGCTCCATCAGTCCCGCACAGGAATAGCACAACTGCCGCAGCGCCTCGATCTCGGTCAATAGTTCCACCAGTTTGAACTGTATCCACTGGTTATGAATCAGCGGTTGCCCGAACGTCTGGCGCTCGTGGCAGTAACGCATGGTTTCGCGCACCGCCCATTCCATGCCGGACACCGCCGAGAGCGACCCCACCAGCCGTTCCATCTGGAATTGTTCCATTTGCAGGTAGAAGCCCATCCCCTCGCCGCCGATCAGGTTGCTCATCGGCACGCGCACATCCTCAAACGACAGCGCGGCGGTATCGCTGCTGCGGTTGCCGAGTTTATCCAGTTTGCGGCTAACGCTGAAACTGGGCGTGTTCGTCGGCACGAGGATGAGCGACATGCCCCGGTAGCCTGTCCCCGCCGAAGTCCGCGCCAGCACGCACACCCAATCGGCCTGTGTGCCGTTGGTGATATACATCTTGGAGCCGTTAATCACATAGTCGTCGCCGTCTTGCTCGGCGCGGGTGGTGATCCCCGCCACGTCGCTACCTGCGCCCGGTTCGGTCACGCCGATGCAGCCCACCATCTCGCCGCGCAACGCTGGCGCGAGGAACTTCTGCTTCAGTTCCGGGCTACCATATTTGGCGAGAGCAGGTGTACACATATCGGTATGGACGAGGATGCCCATCGGCGCACCGGCACAAGCACAGCGCCCCAATTCTTCCGCGAGGACAACCGTGAACCAGATGTCGGCCTCTGCACCGCCATACTCGGCCTCGTAGTTCAGCCCCAGAAAGCCGAGGCTGCCCATCTTTTTAAGGATGTCGTGAGCAGGCCATGTACCAGCCTCCTCCCATTCGTCACAGTGCGGATTCAACTCCTTCTCGACGAAATTCCGCACGCTCTTGCGGAACATCTCATGTTCGTCGGTGAAGGGCTGATAGGCGCTCACCCGTGTATTCATATTCTTTTTCACCTCAACCCGTAAAACGTTCTATTCTCTAAAAAGACTCAGGATGAAATCGCAGCAGAGACCATTCCTAGCGGCGGCGCATCCCGCGCTCCGAAAGCAACCCGACCACCACCAGCACCACCGCCCCGCCGCAGCAAATCAGCAAAGCCTGCTGACCGATTTGCGAACTGAAAAACGCAAACAGCCCTAGCACAATCAGCCCGATCAGAATCAACCAGAATACCGTCCGCGATGCCAGCGAAACACCCCGTAGCTGTTTCATGCGCCCTACCCTCTCACATGCGGAAAACGCCGTAATGCGGCTTGTCTTGCGTCATCCAGTCGCGGTTGTAGCTCATCGAAAGCCCCACCGTCAGCGCGCTCCGGGTATCACGCGGGTCTATCAGCCCGTCATCCCACAGCCGCGCCGTCGCGTAATACGGGTCGCTTTCCTGCTCAAACTTGTAACGCACCATGAACTTCATCTGCTCGATCTGCTGCAAATCCGGTTCTTCACCTTTGCGCCGCGCCGCGTCCGTCTGGATGATGCCTAGCACGCCCGCCGCCTGTTCCGCGCCCATCACGGCGATACGGCTGGTCGGCCACGCGAACAGCAAGCGCGGGTCATAGGCGCGTCCGCACATGGCGTAATGCCCCGCGCCGTAACTGCCGCCGATCAGCACGGTATACTGCGGCACACTGCTATTGGCGACAGCGTTAATCATCTTCGAGCCGTGCTTGATAATGCCTTCTTCTTCGTACTTGCGCCCGACCATAAAGCCGGTGATGTTTTGCAGATAGAGCAGCGGAATCCGCGACTGATTGCACAACTGGATGAACTGCGCGGCTTTGTTGGCGGACTCACTGAACAACACGCCGTTGTTGGCGATCACCCCCACTGGAAAACCGTTGAGATGGGCATGACCGCAAATCAACGTCGAACCGTAATCCGGTTTGAACTCCATGAAGCGCGAACCGTCCACCATGCGCGCCAGCACTTCGCGCATGTCCAGCGGCTTGCGAATGGTATCCATCGGCACGATGCCGAGCAATTCGTCGGGGTCATACAACGGCGGTTCCGGCGTTCGCATGTCAGCGGGAAGTGACTTGCGCCAGTTCAGCCGCCCGACCAGCTCGCGCCCGATGCGAACCGCGTCCGCGTCATCTTCCGCCACATAATCTGCCAGCCCGGATAGACGGGCGTGCATCTCTGCGCCGCCCAGCGATTCGTCGTCCACTTCCTCGCCCGTCGCCATCTTCACCAGCGGCGGCCCACCGAGGAAGGCCAGCGCCTGCTTGCGGACAAACACGCTGTAATCGCTCAGGCCGGGGATATACGCGCCGCCGGCTGTGCTGTTGCCGAACACCAGCGAAATCTGCGGGATACCGAGGGCGCTCATCTTGGCCTGATTAGCGAAACTGCGCCCGCCTTCCACGAACAGATCGGCCTGATGCGGCAGGTTCGCGCCACCCGACTCGACCAGATACAGGCACGGCAGCCGATTCTCGGTGGCGATGCGCTGCGCCCGCAACGCCTTCTGCACGGTGATCGGGTAGCTGGTGCCGCCCTTCACGGTGGCTTCGTTGGCGTTAATCATGCACTCCACGCCGTTGATGATGCCGATTCCCGTGATCGCACCGGAGCCGGGAGTCTCGTTATTGTACATATCCCACGCGGCAAGGGCGCTCAGTTCGAGGAATGGCGTGTTGGGGTCAAGCAGCAGTTCCACCCGTTCGCGGGGCAGCAACTTGCCTGCGTCCAGATGTTTCTTGACGGCGCGTTCGCTGCCGCCGGCGCGGACTTTGGCCTGACGCTCGGACAGCGTTTGCATCAATTGCTGGTTGTGAGCGTAATTCTCGCGGAAATCGTCACTGTGGGGGTTAATTTGAGAGTGGATAACAGTCATATATCACATTTTATTAAATGGTCGTTCGATTATTCCCCTTTATCATAGCGTGAGTACGCTCACAGCGCCAAACTCGTCCGAATGATACCGTTTACGCCTTGAGTGCCTTAAACTTCTCATCTGGATTGGCGTTGAGATATTCAAGACTCTGGTGGCGGAAATAGGTATTATAGAGTTCGGCGTAATGCCCGCCCTGCTGCACCAGCGCCCGATGGTCGCCCGTTTCGATGATCTTGCCATCGCGCAGCACAATAATGCGGTCTGCGCTCCGCACCGTACTCAAGCGATGCGCGATTAAAATAGATGTGCTGTGCGCCAGTATCAAATCCAACGCCTCTTGAATCTGTGTCTCGGTGAACGGGTCAATGCTGGCGGTGGCTTCGTCCAGCACAAAAATGGCAGGCCGCTGAAGCAGCACGCGCAGCAGACTCACCAGTTGGCGCTGCCCCATGCTCAACCGCGCCCCCCGTTCGCCCACGTCCGTATGCAGCCCGTTGGGCAGCGTCTCCAACCATTCGCCCTTGCCGATGCTCATGGCAACCGCTTCAACCTCGGCATCGGTCGCGTCCGGCCTGCTGTAGCGGATGTTTTCGGCAATCGTCCCGCTGAACAGGAAAGGTTGCTGCGACACAATGCCCAGTTTGCCCCGGTACGATTCGAGGTTAAAAGTGCGAATGTCCTGTCCATCAATACGGATTTCGCCACTCTGAAATTCATAGAAACGGGCGATCAGCTTGGCGATGGTGCTTTTGCCCGCGCCGGTATGCCCCACAAACGCGATGCTCTCGCCGGGAGCGATGGTCAGGCTGAAATGATCCAGCACCCGAATACCCGTTTTGTACTCGAACACCACATCCTGAAACGCAATCTCGCCCTTTAATTCCCCTGCGGGCAGCGCCGCGCTCTGCTTCACGGTATTCTCGGCATCAATCAGGGCGAAAATACGCTCCGCCGCGCTCAAGCCCTGTTGAAGCTGGCTCCAGAAACCAGCAAGGTTAATCAGTGGGAACCAGAAACGATCCACGCTCTGAATGAACAAATACCACGAGCCAATGCTGATCGCCCCACCAATCGCGGCCTGTGCGCCCACATATAAGACCGAAGACGTTCCGACCCCCGTGACCGCGTTCAGCGTGGGGAACACCAGCGCCATCACAAATCCCCGGCGCAGGTTGATCGTATACGACTGATGGTTGACCTCTGTAAACTCATCGTAAATCATGCTCTCACGGCGAAAATTCTTGGCGACACTGATCCCCGCCACACTCTCCTGAATATTGTCATTCACCGCCGCCATCGCCCGTGCGCCCTGCCGCCCCACCTTACGCGCCAGATAGCGGAACATCAGCGCCAGACCACCGAATACCGGCATCCACAACACCACCAGCAGCGTCAACTGCCACGACCGCTGAATGAGTACCACCGACAGAATGACCAGTTCCATCATCTGCGTGAAAATGTCGCTAAAGATCACCAGCACGTTCCCGAATTCCTGCGTGTCGCTGGTGATGCGGCTGACAATCTTGCCGGATTTGTTATCGTCATAAAATGCCAAATCGCGGTTGACGGCGGCGGCAAACGCATCTTTACGCATCTGGCTGATGCCGATGCCGATGACGTGCGCCGTCACCCGGCGGCGGTACACGTTCAGGAAATAATCTATCATCACCGTCAAAAACAGCGCCGCGATTAAGATCGTCATCGTTTCCAGCGTATTGCTGGTCTGCAACGCGCCCACGCCACTCGAAATGATAATCGGCGTCAGCGCACCGGTAAACGCGAACACAACCAGCGTGGCGCCGATAGCCAGCAAGTTGCGACGCTGATGGCGGAAATAATCCCAGATACGCCGCAGCAGGTAGTTATCGTCATACTGGCGGTCGTAGTTGTCTTGGTTGAGCGCATCGAAGAAACCCATATCGGCCTACCCTTCCCGCTGCGCTGGCGTCAAATCATCCGCCGACTCGTAACGCGCAAATATCCGGCGGTACGCTTCGGATGACCGCAGTAAATCCTCATGCTTGCCCTGCGCCGCCACCCGTCCTTGCCGCATCACCACAATATGATCCGCCCACCGAATCTGGGATAGGCGATGGGTGATGAGCAGCGTGGTGCGCCCGCGAGAGGCCGCCCAGATCGCCTGTTGAATACGGTCTTCGGTGGCGCTGTCAATCGCGCTGGTGCTGTCGTCCAGCACAAGAATGGGCGGGTCGGTCAAAAAGGCGCGGGCGATAGCGATGCGCTGGCGTTGCCCACCGCTGAGAGTCACGCCGCGCTGCCCCACAACCGTTTCATACCCTTCCGACATCGCGCCGATGAACTCGTGCGCCTGCGCTTTGTGCGCCGCAGACTCAACCACTTCTTGCGGCGATTCGGGCTTGGCGAAACGAATATTGTCCGCCACCGAACGGCTGAACAGGAACACATCTTGCTCGATCACGCTGATCTGTGACCGTAGCGAAGCCAGATTCCACTCGCGCACATCCACCCCATCCACCAAAACCTGCCCTGAATCAACATCGTAGATACGGTTGAGCAGTTTGGTCAGGGTACTCTTGCCGGAACCCGTCTGCCCGACAATCGCCACCGTCTGACCGGGGCGCACCTCAAACGACACATCATAGATGGACTGGCGACCATCGGTGTAGCCAAAATTTACGCCCTTGAAGGTAATCGCCCCGCGCAACGGCGCTTGATAACCGGACTCGTTCTGGTCAAGGTTCGTCTCGGCGGTGATGATGTTCAGGATGCGCCGTGCGCTGGCAAACCCTAACGACACCTGCGACAGCGAGCGCAGCGACGAATACACCGGGAACTGGAACAGGAAGATCAACCCCATGAACGCCACAATGTTGCCGGCGTTCATCATGCCGATTTCGTAGAGGTAGACCGAATGCACAAACCCGCCCACTGTGGCTAAGGCCAGCAGCAGGAACGGCAGGTATCGCGCTTCGATATTCCCTTGAGCGATGAAAAAGTCGCGCACCTCGTCCACCGATGCAGTGAACTGTTCGATCTCATACCGTTCCCGCGCTGCGCCCTTCACCACTTGCAAACCGTCCAGCGTTTCTGCCAAGCGCGAATTCATGCGCCCGAAACTGGCACGAACCTGCGTGGCAATGGGGTTCAAACGCCGGATGAAAAACACCTGCGCCGTGAAGTAGAGAATCAGAAAGATCAACGGAGTCAGAATCAGCGGCGGGGCGATGGCGGGCGCAGTCACCAGCGGCATGAGCAAGAAAAAGCCTGACCCGATCAGCAGGTTCATGCCGGGATTCATCATCAGGTTGAGTTCGCGCACATCGTTCGTCACCCGCGCCATAATCTCGCCCACCGACTGCATATCGTGGTAGGCCATGCTCTTACCGAGCAGGCTGGCATACAGTTCATCGCGCACATTCCGTTCAATGCGCTGTGCAAAAATCTCCGACGAGAAGTTGCGCACGAGTTGCAGCAGGCCGCGCAACAGCTGTGAACCCAGCACGCCCAGCACCATTGGCACCACGTCCACAAGCTGACCGGAGGCAATCACAATATTGAAGGACTGACCGATAAAATACGGCACAGCCGAGGCCAGCGCCGCGTTGCTGAACGCGCCAATAATCATCAAAACCGCCACAAGCGGGTGGCGGTAAATGTGCGACAAGATGAAGCGTAACGGGCTGGAACGGTTCGAGCGAAAAGCTGACCGCGCCACAAATTCAGAGGCCATGAACGCACCCTATGTCCGAATGATAACGGCAATCCTTATGGTATCATTGCCACCGCAGGCCACGTATGACCAAGTACCCGTGCTGCTACAATACGCCACCGAATTTTGACAAATGCCCCGTGCTTGAGTACGATTCAGCCCTCCAGATTTGTTCGCCATCTCACACGCGAATACGGCTTCGCACACCATCGTCAGTGAACGCTGCTCTCCTAGTTGGGAACGCTTGATGACCACTTCAACCCCTACAACCCCTTCCACAACCATGACCACGCACTGGCTTCCCTATAGTCTGCGTATCTGGTCAGCCGTATCGCTGGTCATGTTTCTCGTCATGACAACCCACCAGAGCGATGCACCGACGATATTCGCCCGATACTCCAACCTCATCGCGTTTGTCCTCCTCGGACTGCTCACGCTCACAGTCGTCACCTATGGCGCGGCGGGGTATCTCTCCCGGCACGATTCCCGAACCGAACAAGTGGATAGACGGTTGCGCCAGTGGCGAACGATTCGGGTTGTGCCATTCCTGATTGTTGGGCTGACAGGAATAGCGGTCTTTGCTGTCTATCTGTTCGTTCTGGGCGATCATCTGCCAACCTATGCGGCACTGAGAGCTTTTCTCGCCCTGTCCATCCTCATGCTGGCGCTTGCCATGCTAACCGGCGGGGACACCAGTACGCCGCCCACCCGGAAGATCAAAATACGCATCATCATCATCGGCTTGAGCATCCCCGTCCTGTTGGCGCTGTTCGCCAGTACGATTATGCCGCCACTACTCAAAACAGATGAAGCCTTTACCTTGAGTATGGGAATCAATCTGCGTGATTTCGGGGATACTGCGCCACTGATTTATAAAGGTATTTATGCCGATCATTACGCATGGGGCGGGTTGTGGTTGCGCGGGCTGGCACTCTGGATACAGGTTGTGGGTGAAGGGTTGGCTCAGGGGCGACACTACATACTACTGGCAGGTTTTCTGGCTACCACCTTAACAGGAATTGCCACTGCTCGCCTCTATGACTGGGCAACAGCCTGCTAGACGGCGATCATCATGGCCTTTATGGTGCTGCGGTTAAGCTATCTGCGACCGGATATGTTCGTCGCCCTCTACCTATCGACTGCGCTGGTTGCTTATGCCTATGCGAAGCCCGGTCAGCGTATTCTATTCCATTTTCTAACCGGATTCTTCATCGGACTTTGCATAGATGCAGCCCCTCTTGCCTATATTTTCGGGGTAGCCGTCGCAGTTCTATATCTTGGGCGTTTCGTGCAAGCGTTCCGCAAAGACAGGATACGTGCGCTGTGGCCCCTGATCGGGTTGGGCATGGGCGGTGGGCTGGCGATTCTTGTTTACCTCCTCACTCGCTCCGGCACCAGTTGGTTTACAGGTGCTTCACTGGAATCGGATTACCTGAATACGGTTCTCAATCACATCAAAACACTGACTCCGACGACAGATTTAAACTCTCTTTTGACCGCATTAGCGCCGCTGACCCTACTCGCAATCATCGGGAGTGCGGCGTTAGTCAAACAGCGATCACTGGATCGGGGATTAGTGGTCATCACGGGCATCTGGTTATGTTTCGTCCCCTTCCTTGCCCATTATTTTCCAGCTTTTTACGCGGTTCACGGGCTACCTTTGCTGGCTATTCTGGCGGGCGTTGGGGTCACACAGGGCATAACCCGATGGCTGCGAACACTATCCCTTCCCACCACAGCAACGATCATCTTGCTCACACTCTGGCTAAGCGCGTGGGCAGCTTCGTGGGCGACCAGTGCCGACAACCTGAGCGATGTCGTCGAGGCAGGCCGTCAAATCGCGCAAACCCTGCCGCCAGAAGCGAGAATTGTGGCGGCAGAACCCTACTACTTTGGTATGCTCGACAATTTCCAGCATACATTTCGCGGCGGCGCATTTGAACAAAACAGTGTGACCATCGCTCAACGCCAAGCAGATACAGCGTGGGCAGATTTCGCACCCAATTACATCGTCTTTTCACAGAATTGGCCCCAAGAACCCGCACGCACGCCAGCCCTGCTCAACTATATGCAGACCTTCCACTTTGAACGTATCGGATGCTGGCAAACCACCGCTTTTGGGTTAGTAGAAGTCTGGGGACAACGATCCGATTCCACACAGACACATCTCGCAGACTGCCCGAATTAACCCCCTTCGCACGCGGTTAAATTCGGCGGGCAACGACGACTAACGATGTGCCAAACGGAAGGTGAAAATGGCGGGCGATAAAAGGTATTTCGAGCATCAACAAGTGATACAAAAATTGGTTCATAACAGGCCGAATTTTAAGTTCATTCTGAAACATTTCGCGTTCCAGCACACGCGGATTTTCCGAATATTGTAGATTGAAATTCGATCTTTTCCGACTGAGCCACACAATAGGTAACATGCTCATCATATAGTAGCTGGCATATTCAACCGCGAAGCCTGCCTCGCCCAGTTTGCGCTCAAGGTCTTCACGGGTATAGCGCCGCTTATGGTTAGCCAAGCGGTCGGCGTAACTCCACAGCGACCGATAAGCGGGAACGGTGATGAATAACAACCCGTCCGGCGACAGACTTTCGCGGACATGCGTCAATATATCCACATCATCCGGCAGATGCTCTAGAACATCAAACAACCCCACCATCTCAAACAGCACATTAAACGGTAGGGCATAAATATCTGCCTGTATCAGCGGCGCAGAAACGCGCTGACGGGCAAACCGCAACCCTTCGATAAACAGATCAATGCCGATCACCTGACCTTGAGCGCAGACGACTTCAAGTTCCTTCAGCACATTGCCGTTGCCACAGCCAATCTCCAAAAAACGATACCCCGCCGGATAACGCGCCGCCGCCCTTTTAACGAGCGCAGCGATCACCTTATTCCGCATACGAAACCAGAAATGACGATCTTCAGCCGCGAACAGGGATGGAAAATGCGACTGATCGTAACTCACAACATCTGATTGGTTTTCAGATTGAGCAGCGAATGGAAGGTCGTTAGGCGGGTTAGGAGTTGGCATCATAGACACATCATAACTATTTCTGTTCACATGACCATAGTGGACTTCTCCGCACCCCTCCAAAAGCAGGTTATAATCTGTCACCATTGTCGTTCAGCAGTCTCGCACAGCCCGATGGAGAGATTTCAATGAAGCCCAGCGTATTCGTCACCCGCGCCATCCCCGAAGCCGGTCTCGCCCGCGTCCGGGAAGTTTGTGATGTGGATTTGTGGCCGGGCGAAATGCCGCCGCCTTACGAAGAACTGGTCGCACACACACGCGGCAAAGACGGCCTGTTGTGCTTGCTCACAGATCGCATAGACGCCGCGTTGATGGATGCCGGCCTGCCCACGCTCAAAGTCATCAGCCAGATGGCGGTGGGGTACGACAACATTCAAGCCGCCGAAGCACACAAGCGCGGAATTGCGCTAGGCAACACGCCGGGCGTGCTGACCGAAGCCACCGCCGATCTCGCCTTCGCGCTGTTGCTGGCCTCAGCGCGGCGCATCGTGGAAGGCGTGGACTATATCCGGCAGGGACAATGGGTAACATGGCACCCGACCACCCTGCTCGGCGGCGATTTAAGCGGCGCCACGCTAGGCATTATCGGACTCGGACGCATCGGGCAAGCGGTGGTACGGCGGGCGTCCGGTTTCAATATGCGCATCATCGCGCACAGTCCACGCGCCAATCCTGCCGATGCCGCAACGCAGGGCGTGGAACTACTCTCGATGGATGACCTGCTGCGCCGTGCGGACTATATCAGCCTGCATGTGCCGCTAAATGCCAGCACCCGCCACCTGATCGGCGCACGCGAACTGTCGCTGATGAAAGACGGCGCAACCCTCATCAACACCACACGCGGGCCGGTGGTAGACCAAGCCGCGCTGGTGGCGGCGCTGCAAACAGGCCGCATTCGCGCCGCGCTGGATGTCACCGACCCCGAACCGCTGCCCGCTGACCATCCCTTAATGAGCCTACCCAACGCCATCGTGGTGCCGCACATCGGCAGCGCCAGCCGATGGGCGCGGGATCAAATGGCGCTCATGGCTGCCGAAAATCTGATCGCCGGAGTCACAGGCCAACCGCTGCCCACAGCGGTACGCCCCTAACCGATGACTGCGATTCTGTCATGGGCGCTGAGTGCCGCGCTGCTGCTGCTGGCCTATCCACTAGCGGACGGGCTACTGCGGCGCTCCCCGCTTGAACACACCCGCATCCTGACAGCGGCGCTGGCGCTGGCGCTCGGCTGCGGCCTGCTCACGCTCGGCCTATACGGGCAAATGCTGCTCGGCATCCGCCCCACGCTCATCACTGCGATGCTGCCGTATCTCGTCATCACGCTGCCGTTCGCCCTGCGCTGGCAAAAAACACCCGCCGCAGCGCCCGCCGCCGGTTGGCCTACAGCGCAGCGCCTTCTCACCTTCGCCATGCT
>CAIPFY010000460.1 GCA_903864435.1 uncultured Chloroflexota bacterium
CCCGGCGAAGCGAAAGCGGTGGCGGAGGCGGTGCTACAACACGCTCAAGAGCATCCCGATTTAACGCTGGGGGTTGCAGCCTTTAGTAACACTCAAACCCAAATCATTCGAGATGAACTGGAGTTGCTAAGGCGAAAATCTCCAGAAACGGAATCCTTCTTTTCCGCACATCCATCAGAACCTTTTTTTGTCAAAAACCTTGAAAATGTACAGGGTGATGAACGCGATGTGATCTTCATCAGCATTGGTTACGGCAAACAAGAAGATGGAAGATTAAGTTTGAACTTTGGCCCCCTCAACCGCGATGGCGGTGAACGCCGCCTGAATGTCCTCATCACACGCGCCAAAGCACGTTGCGAGATTTTCACCAACTTGCAACACCATGATATTGACCTTTCGCGCACGGCATCCAAAGGTGTGGCGGCGCTTAAACGGTATTTGAAATTTGCGGAAACAGGCGAACTTGAACTGTCTGAACGATCTGGACGCGGGTTTGATTCGCCCTTTGAGCAGGCTGTTGCCCAACGCCTTGAGCGTGAAGGCTACACCATCCACAATCAAATAGGCACAGCGGGCTTTTTCATTGATTTAGCCGTGGTTGACCCCGAACAACCGGGGAGATTTCTCATCGGCATTGAATGCGATGGCGCAACGTATCATCGTTCAGCATCGGCTCGTGAACGCGATCGCTTACGCCAAAGCATCCTCGAAAGTAAGGGCTGGCAACTGCACAGAATTTGGAGTACCGACTGGTACAGAAATCCTGAACGTGAACTTGCCAAAACGATTCAAGCTATTGAGGACGCAAAGACTAGAAAATCCCAAAAACCGCGCTCGAATGAGAGTCCCCAACCCGAAACGATCAACCGCCCCATCAAGGATGAGATTGCAAATGATGCGGTCAATCCGTTTCAGTTAGCGCCTTATCAAGTGGCCGATCTACCTCAATCCAGCTTTTCCGGGATTGGTGAGATTGATGATAGTCATATCGAAAAACTCATCTTGAAACTGCTTGAGGTTGAAAGTCCCATTCATCAGGAGGAAGTGTTTAAGCGTGTCTCCAATGCGCTAGGCTTTAACCGCACGGGCAGCATTATCAAAAGCAGGATTCTCGCTGTTATTGAGGGACTCATCAAAGACGGAAGCGTTCAAAAAATGGGGGAGTTCTTCACCACACCCACCACTAAAATCATCGGGCGAGATCGGAGTGATACACCTGACAATAAGGACATCAATCTGGTTTCGCCTCAAGAGATCGAAGTGGTTGTTGCACTGGTGGCAAAAAAATCGCTAGGGATACAACGTGAAGAACTGATCCAGATCACGTGTAACAGCTTAGGATTCGCAAGTCGCGGTCGTACCAATAACCGAGATGCTTATGTTTCAGACGTTATTGACTTTATGCTGTCCAAACAAATACTCAAAGTCGAGAATAATCATATCTTCGCTCAAAGTTCATGACATGCGGCCTACTTCCCGCAGCTAAAGGTCAATGACCAGTCCGCGCAGGTGCTTCCCTTCAGGAATTTGAAACAGGAACGAGAACACATACACCCCTTCCCCCGCCCCCAAAAGCCGAGCAAATGTTCGAGCAAATAATCGCCCCGCGCACGAACAAACGTGCTACGATCAGCCGCATCATCCGTTTGCAGCTTTGCAGCAAGGAATGCACACCATGTTCAACTGGCTTTCGGAACAGCTGTCCAAACGGCGCGGCCTGCGCCCGCCCGTCCACCTGCCCGCGCTGGCGGCGCACAACACCTTCGCCGGGGCGGACTTCGCACAGACGGCGGCGCAAGCCCGCGTCTATCAGCAATCGCCCTGGGTGTATATCGCCGTCAACCGCATCGCGGAAGCCGCCGCGCTGGTGCCGCTGCGGGTGTACCGGCGCGGCGTGGACGATCCGCAGCCGGCGCCCACACACCCGCTGGAACGCCTGCTGGCGGCGCCCAACCCGCACCTCAGCGGCTTTGAACTGATCGAACAGACGGTGGGACATCTGGAACTGACGGGCGATGCGTTCTGGTTTCTGGCAGGGGACGCAGCGGGGCAGCCCGCCGAAATCTGGCCTTTACGACCGGATCGCGTGTCGGTGGTGCCTGACCCGGAAGCCTATGTGCGCGGCTACCTGTACGAGGTGGACGGACGGCGCGTGCCGCTGCTCCCCGCCGAAGTAGTACATTTCCGCCGCTGGCATCCCACCGACGACTATTACGGCCTGTCGGCGCTGGAGGCGGCGCGGTTGGCGGTAAGCAGCGACCGGGCGATGGCCGAATGGAACCGCAGCACCTTCGGGCGCGACAACGGCGTGCCTGCCGGAATTGTCACCATCAAGGACATGATTTCGGACGCGGATTTGCAGCGCATCCAGCGCGAATGGCGCGAGAGCTACGGCGGCCCGCAGCGGCGCACGGCCTTCCTGCGCGGCGAAAATATCCAGTGGCAGCACATCGGCCTCAGCCATCACGAACTGGATTTTCTGAAAGGGCGGCTGGCGCACCGCGACGAAATTCTGAGCATCTTCGGGGTTCCGGTGGGGCTGTTGAGCGAGAACGCCACCGAAGCCAACGCCACTGTTGCCGAACGCCAGTTCATCGAGCGCACGCTATGGCCCAAGCTGGTGCGGATCGCCCAAAAAATCAGCGCCGACCTGCTCCCGTTCTGGTCAGGCGACCATTTCGCGGCCTTCGAGGACATCCGCCCGACCGATTCGCAAGCGCGGCTGGAGGAGATTCGCGCCGCGTATCCGGTGTTGAGCGTGAACGAGATTCGGGCGCGGTATTTCGGGCTGGGGGCGGTGGCGTGGGGCGAACGTCCGGCGGGGCAAGCGCAGCCCGACGCAACAACGCCACCGCTGCCAACCGCACCGGAAGCGCCTATTGATGGTGATCGTGCGTACTGAGATACCGCGCCCTGAAGCCAATGAGTGCCGCCGCCGAACCGCTACACAGTGCGATTCGTTTTGCGGAGCCATCATTGGCTATCGGCACTCTACCCCAGCAGGGCGGGCAGGAATCCGCCGACAAAAGCATCGCCCAGCCCCACAGTGGTCGCAAGGGCGGGTTCAACCTGCGCGACAGGCACGCAACAGATGTGGTTGCCGAGCAAGTTGTTGAGGGCATCTGCAAAAACGGCATTCTCCCGGTTCGGCGCAAGCCCCTCAACCTCCCGGAAGTTCTCGACGGTGAAATCATCGCCATAGCAAAACCGCGTGGTAGCCATCGTCACCGCCGCTTTGAGCGCCTTTGCAAGCCTGTGAGCATCCTCGCCATAGGCCAGCGCCCAATGCTTGGTATGCACCACCAGAACGGGGATATGGATAAGTTGCTGGAGTTCGACCAACGCCTCGGTGATCTGAGCGACATTCAGCAAATCCAGCTTTTTCTTCAAATAGCCCTGAAGTTCGTCTTCGTTGAGGCTGAAGATCGTAATCTTGTTCGCTAAGGTGGTGTACACAATCTGGCTGAACCGGGGTTCGTAATAGCCCGCGTCCTCGCAAAAAACCACCGCATCGTCAGGAAGGCTCTCCATCATCCTCAGCAACATTTCAAGGCGGTTGACCAGCAAAATCTCATTGTGCATGGCGTTAAAGCCAGAAACCATCAGGACTTTTGCATCGGTCATCTGTTCCGAGAAACCCATGTTCAGTTCCATGATGATATTGTCGGTATCGCTGTGATAGATGAGGCGATTCGCCTGCTTGGAGCAGATGTCAATATCATTGGCTTGGATGCGCGTGCCTTTGCCAAATTGCACGATCAGGTGAGGATACGAGCTATCCTGTGCGTTACTACAGACAAACGAGCTGTCCTGCGGAATCAGCTTGCGCACATGCTCATTCATGGTGACGAGATGCAGCGTCGAGGTATAGCCGAATTTCCGCATGGCGATGGCCGCCCGCACGCTGGTGCCACCTAGTGTGACTTTCTTGGTAAATCTTTGCGCCAAGTCCTCAACAATGTCCGAGGACGACACAAAGCGTTCGCCGCCGCTGCCCAGTTCCAAGAATGCCATGATCGAAATCACCAGATCACGTTCACTGGTGATAATGCGGTCAATATCCAATTCCGCATGATGAATGCCATAGTGAATAATCAGAGCTTCAAAAACGCTGGAATCCCATGCAATTTCGTAATCCGTGTTGTTTCCAAACCCTAAAGCGATTTTTTCCTTCATGGATTTTTCACCCGTGTGTTGGTGTAGATCAAAGATGACGACAAAGCGAGCAATCTGCGGGGAAGAATGCTCGCTTTGCCGACTGTGCTGATGGAGCGCAGGCTAATACAGCGAAGCCTTGCCCGTCGCACCGAACAGGTTAATTTTGTGGTGCGCGACGACCTTCATGGCGTCAATGCAGGCGGGGTAGATCATCAGCGGCTCATACAACCCCTGATCGGCCAGCACTTCGCGGCACTTGCCGTAGAAGGCATTCTTGATGTCGCTGGAAATATTGATCTTGTTGATACCCAGCTTCACCGACAGGGCGATTTCTTCATCCGGGTTCCCGGAGCCGCCGTGCAGCACCAGCGGCAGATCCACGCGGGCGGTGATTTCCTTCAGCAAATCCAGCCGCAGTTCCGGCTTACGATCTTTCGGGTACAGGCCGTGCGCGGTGCCGATGGCTACTGCCAGCGTATCTACACCGGTGGCATTCACAAACGTTTCGACATCAGCCGGGTCTACATAGATGATCTTTTCGCTGCCGGCTTCGGCCTGCGGGCTGGTGGTGCCAATCGTACCCAGTTCGCCTTCGACCGAAACATTGACGGCATGTGCCAGTTTGACGGCTTCTTTGCTGATGGCAATATTCTGATCCAGCGGTTGCGTAGAAGCGTCAATCATCACCGAAGTGAACCCGCACTGAATGGCCTCCATAATCTGCTTAATGGATGAGCCGTGATCCAGATGAATGCAGACGGGAATGCTGGTTTTATGAGCTTCTTCAATGACGGACTTGATGAACGAGTGACGCACAAAGGCCAGTTCATCCGGGTGAATAGCCAGAATGACGGGCGAATTTGCTTCTTCCGAGGCTTCGATCACGCCGCGAAGCAGCATGCTATTGCTCATATTGAACGCAGGCACCGCGAAATGATTTGCATGGGCGACAGCCAGCAAATCCTTCATATTCATCAACATTGTGTGATTTCCTTTCTTTGGAATGTTGTTGATCTTTGCAAAACGCTTGACGAATTATCTAACAGCCCAGAGCAGTGCTAACCTTTAATTGACCCTGCGGCCATCCCAGCAATAAAATAACGTTGCGAGACTAAGAATAATATCAAGACAGGCAGAGATCCTAGCACGCTCATCGCCAACATTTGATTCCATTCAAAGGAATGCTGCCCCATGAGGAGTTGGATGCCAATCGGAACGGTTCGCATATCGTTCGTTTTGGTCAATGTGAGCGCAAACAAAAACTCGTTCCACGCCAGCATGAATGTGTACACGCCGACGGAAACAATCCCCGGCAAAGAAATCGGGACGAGAATCTTCCAGAGTACAACGAAACTACTTCCGCCATCAATCATGACCGCTTCATCCAACTCACGAGGGAGCGTATTGAAATAGCCGGTCATCATGATGATGGCATAGGGCAGCGTGAAAACCATGTAGGTGAGGATGAGCGCCCCATACGAATTATAGAGTTGAAGCCAGACGATCAGGCCGAAGTAAGGAATCATCAGCGTAATCGGCGGTACAGACTGTACACCAATAATGACCAGATTCAAGAATCGCTTGAACTTGAAATCATAGCGGCTGAAACTGTACCCTGCGAGGGTACCCACAATCAATGTGAAAAGGGTCACTAGGCCAGAGATAAGATAGCTGTTGAAAAAGAACCGCCGCTGCTGCGGATCACCCAGAACGGTTGTGTACGCCGTGAAGGAGAACGAGCTATCAACGAGGCGAGGCGGGTACGCAAAAATCTCGGTGTTGGATTTGAAGGAGGATGCGAACATCCACAGCACGGGCAACCCGGCAAAAAGCGCCCCCAAAATAAGCCCGATGAACACCAACGCTTTTGTCAATCCGGTTCGGGTCGGTCGCGCCATCATCTTACTCATTCGCTGATCTCTGATTACGCACGTAGAACACACCCACAAAGAGCGACAAGGCAAGGATAAGCATGGCTGTTGTGGATGCTAGAGAAAACTCATACGACGTAAACGCCAATTTGTAGGTAAAAGTACTCAACATCTCGGTAGCACGGACGGGGCCGCCGCCGGTGGTCATCCAGATCAGCGTGAACTGGTGTGTCGTCCAGATAAAGTCGAGCATAGCCAGACTGATAATCACGGGCTTGAGCTGGGGCAGCGTGATGAACCGGAACAGTTGAATCCCGCTGGCACCATCAATCTTACCGGCCTCATACAGGTCTTCGGAAATCCCTTGCAAGCCGGCCAAAAAGCTGACCATGTAGAACGGGTAGCCTGACCAGATATTGATAAACGTCACGGTTGGCAACGCCAATTGCCGCGAACTGAGCCATTCAATCGGTTCGGTGGAGAAACCGGCGCCAAGCATAAAATAGTTGACTACCCCGTTGGGATACAACAGCAGACGCCACAACACAGCAATAATAGATGCAGTAAACACCCACGGCAGGATATAGATTACGCGGAAAAGCGACTTTGTAACCGGCCCGACCACTTTGGAGTTCAGAAGCATGGCGAACAACAAGCCCAGAACGAAATGCGCGATCACGCTGGCGATGGCAAAGAAAAGGGTGTTTCCAAGCGCATTAAAAAAGTTTTTGTCAGAGAGAATTTTGACATAATTATCAAGCCCCACAAAAGATGGCGGGTCTTTTGTGATGATGACATTGTTCATCAGGGAGTAGTATACGACGGTTGCGATCGGAATAAACGACAGCACCGCCAGCAAAAGCAGGGTCGGGGACAGATAGGCAAAGGGAACGGCCTGTCGCTTCATGCGCTGCCATGTAAGGTTTTGAGTCTCGTTTGAAATGCTGATCTTTGCCATGTTTTCGGAGTTTCTTTCTCTTTGCAGTAGGGGCTGCAAAGCACTTGTGCGTTACAGCCCCCATGCAATAACTGAGCGTAGTTCCTAAGCGACTGTGTTTCTAGCTCTTAGAAATGCCCAGTCCAAGCGTCCTGTGCAGCACTGAGGAATTCGCTCAGTTCCATGCCACCATCGAGGTACAGTTGGAACGGTTCGTCGAATTCGCGCATCAGGTTTTCGGCGACAGGCAGACCAACGAATTCGTTGGCGAGGAAGCCCTTCTGGAACACGTCGAAAGCGGCGGCGAACAGTTCATCGGTCTGAACGAAGTCCGGGGTGGCCTTGACGTTGCCGGGGAAGGCATTGGCGATCGAGGACAGCTTCGAGTTGGTTTCGGCACTCATCAGGAACTCGACCAGCTTCCACGCTTCGGCCTTGTGTTCACTGTTTTCGGCGACACCGATGCCCCACGAAGCATACGGCAGACCACGCGGGCCTTCGTAGCCGTCGGCAGCGGGCAGCGCGGTGATGGCAAACTTCAGTTCAGGATTGCGTTCGCGGATCAGGTTGATGTGCGCCAAGCTGTCCACCATCATGCCCACGCGACCATTGGTGAATTCTTCCACCTTGTCCTGTTCGCGCATCGAGAAGGCTCCCGGAGCAATCACGCCAGCGTCATACATGCCCTTGATGAATTCCATGGCGCTGCTGACATCGGCATTGTCTACCAGATTGGGCATGCCATCCTTCATCATGCTGCCACCCGTCGCCCAGACCCACGACATCACATCATTCTGAATGCCATTGGGCTGTTCCATCGAAAGGGGTAGCACCCAGCCGTAAACGTTGTTCGCGGCATCGGTCAACTTGGTGGCCGCATCCACGAATTCGCTGCGGGTAGCGGGCGGGTTCTCAATGCCTGCTGCGGCCAGCAAATCCAGATTGACGAACACGGGGTAAATGAAGTTCACGACCGGGATCATGTAGGTCGCGCCATTCAGTTGAATCTGTGCCGCCAGTTCGCTGGCGTCATACGAAACGGCGCCCATCAGGTCAGTCAAGCTGGCCAGTGCGCCCTGCTTCACAAAGTCGCTCACCCATGCGCCATCCAGACCCACAACATCGGACATGGTTCCGGTGGCTGCGCCGGCGACAATCTGATCTTTCGTTGTCGAATACGGGCCGCTGACCAGTTCAACCTTGATGCCCGGATTTTGGGCTTCAAACGCATCCATCAGCGCACGGAATTCGCCTGCGGGTAGTTCCGGCTCCCACCACTGAGCGAACTCTAGGGTAATCGGGTCCTGTGCCATCATAACGTTGCCGCTGATGAGCAGGATCGCTATCATCAATATACCAACAAGCCACTTCTTCATCACAAGTCTCCTTCAGAAGATGTTAATGTGAACAGAACATCTAAAACAACAAGTCTCAAGCGTTGCGTGTCAGGCGGTTTTGTAATCAGGCATTGACCTCGCTTTCTGTAACTTCAAACTCAATATTTGCGGTGCTCGGTGGCTCTAATCGTCTTAGAGACAGCCCGCATCATGGCATCGGAACGCTGTATGCAGATTCCCACATAGAGCGATTCCATCAAGGCCAGCATAGCGAGGCTGGAGTCCAACCGTTCCTCCCGAAAGTTACTGACCCGCACGGCAGTGAACAGGCAAAAATCGCCATAACGGGTGAGGGGTGAATCCGAGTGATTGGTGATGCAGATCGTTTTCGCGCCGTGCTGCTTAGCCAGTTCCAGCGCGTGAACCGTGTCTATCGAACTGCCAGTATGCGAGAGGCCAACCGCCACATCTTCGGGTGAAATCAGCGTGGCATACATTTCTTGCATCGTGGGATCAATCGAAAAGCGGCTTTGCAATCCGATCTTGGTCAGGCGAAAATCAAAATCCATAGCAACGGGAATGGAGTTACCCGACGCAAACAGAACAATCTGACGGGCGCTGCACAGAGTCTGGATGGCCGTTCCCAGCATCGGCATATCGAGGATACGCATCGTATCCTCTAGCGAGCGCAGGCCGACATTCATCGCTTTCTGGACAGCAGTCGCAGGGGTGTCGTCCGGCATCAGGTCTTCATGGACGATCATCATTGGCGAGACAATATCTTCAGCCAAGCGAATTTTGAGCGCGTGAAAACCGGAATACCCCAGTGACTTTGAAAAGCGAACAATGCTCGCCTCGCTCACCCCCACCCGCGTCGCTAACTCGGTGATGGTGAGGTTGATCGTCTCCTGTGGCGAGTTGAGAATGAACTGCGCCACTTTCTGAGTGGTTCCCTTTAATTTGGGTAACGCATCTGAAATAAGCGATAACGAACCCCGATCCGGGTTATTTTTAGTTTTCATATCCGAAAAATGCCTGCATGTTGAAAATCATTTTCATAATCTAACCATAGATGAAACTTATTGTCAATCACTTTTTTATTGTGGTGTATTTCAAACGCATGGGTTTCGCCTCGCCCTTGCGAAAGGTGCTACAGAAAATCGTGGCTAATCGGAACGAGGTTTGAGGCAAGATTGGACTTTCACTTGCGCTAGAAGCAACAACATGCTACATTTTGTTAGCCATTCGTAATGTTATGGTTAGTAAATACAGACTTAATCCGGCGAAAGAGGATGATCGGCATGGCCGAAAAGATTCTCATTATTGATGATGAAGAAGCCACCGTACAACTGATCTCGCTGCTGCTGGAACGACGCGGCTACGAGACAATCAAAGGCTACCGCGCCGAAGACGGCCTGCGGAAAGCCTATCGCCATCAGCCCGATCTGGTGCTGTTGGACATCATGATGCCCGACATGGACGGCTGGGAAGTGTGCCGTCGCCTGCGCGAAATGTCCGACGTGCCGATCATTTTCCTCACCGCCCGCACCGAAGTGCGTGATGTGGTGCGCGGTCTGGAAATGGGCGCGGACGACTATATTGTGAAGCCGTATGAAAACGACGAACTGGTGGCACGGGTACGGGCGCATCTGCGCCGATCCCCGCGTCCCAACATCAGCGAAGAACTGGTGTTCAACGGCGGCGATTTCCGCGTGAACTTCATGAACCGCGAGGTGTGGGTGCGCAACGAACTGAAGCACCTGACACCCAAAGAGTTCAACTTGCTGGGCGTGCTGGTACGCAACGCGGGGCGTGTGGTCACACGGGCGGAACTGGTCACGGAAGCGTGGGGCGAGGAATACGGCGACGCCATAGACAGCCTGAAGCTGTACGTCCACTATCTGCGGCAAAAGGTGGAGCTTGACCCCGACCATCCCGAATACATCATGACGCTGCGCGGGGTGGGCTACCGTTTCGTCAACCGCTAGTTCAGTGCCCCGAAGTGCGGTTATACGCTAAGAGCGCCTTGTGCGCTCTTTTTGTTTCAGCGGCGCAGGCGTGACCGCACCAGCACCAGCGCCGAAGCGACCAGCGGCAGGAGCATGGCGCTGTTGCGCGGCGCATCGGGCAGCGCGGGCGCGGCGGCCTGCTCTGCCAGCGGCGCGGGGACGAAAATCAGCACGAACACAATCAGCGTGAAGATCGCCAGAACACGGCGGCGCGAATCCAGCGGCGTAATCATATCGAGTGGTGTGGCATACACCCGCCCGAATAATAACAGCAGCACCAACCAGAACAGCCACACATCGGTGACGAACACCAGCAAGAACATCACGCCCATAATGGGGAAGTACAACCGCCGCGCCTTCTCGCCCACCAGAGCGTACAGCACATGCCCGCCGTCCAACTGCCCCAGCGGGAGCAGGTTGAGCGCCGTCACCAGCAGCCCCGTCCAGCCTGCCCACAACAACTGGCTGCAATTGACGCACACATCCATGCGGCCATCCGGTAGAAAATGACCGAAGGTGATGATTTTCGCGGCGGCATACAGCAGCGAGTCGCCTTCGTACAAGCCGCCCCCGCCCGCCGGAGTCAGCCGGGTGGTGGCGAGGCCGATGAACAGAATCGGCACGGCGAAAATCAAGCCGATCAGCGGACCAGACGCGCCCACATCGAACAGCATTTTGCGGTTCTTCATCGGCTGGCGCAGTTGGATGAACGCGCCCATCGTCCCGAACAGACTGATGAACGGCAGCGGAATGAAATAGGGCAGCGTGACCGCCAGTTTGTGCCGCCGCGCCGCGAAATAATGCCCCAGTTCATGCGACCCCAGAATCAGCAGCAGCCCCAGCGCATACGGGAAGCCGCGCCACAGTTCCAGCGGCAAGTTTGCAGCCACCTGCATCGCCTCAGCCACATCCGTTTCGGCCATTTCGCTGATGGCGAGCGTGGTTCCCACCAGCAGCAAACTGACCAGCGTGGCGATGAACAGCAGCGCGTTCGGCCACCACGAACGCGGGCGCGGGTTGGCGCGTCCGGTGAGGATGTGGATGGTGTGCGGGCGGGCGGGCTGCGGCGGCGGGCTGACCGTCAGGCGAAAGGCGGCGATGTGCTGGAGGGGGGCTAACCGCGCATCCAGCCGATCATAGGCAGCTTCGGAATCCAGCGTGAGTTGGCCTTCAAAGGTGGCGATCAGGCGGCTTTCCGGCGTGACGGCCACCTGTGGGAGCGTATCGGGTTCGGCAAACAGTTCGTGGTCAATCGCCATCACTTCCGCCACCATCTGCCGCAGTTCGTTGAACAACACTTCCTCGCGGGAAAGGGGCAATTGCGGCGCACGGACTGCGGGGCGATCTTCGCGGGTGGAAGCAGGTTCATGCAGCATAGGGTATGAGTTCCCGATGGTATGACAAGCAGGGATAGGCTGCATTATAGCGCAAGGCAGCCAATCCGCTGAAACCACCGGAACCGCAGGGGGTGCATTCGGGTTGGGGCATCCCCCGCCCTTTCGCTGCACGTCATGCCGAAGGGTGTAAAGCAAGCGGACACAGCTCGCGCTGTGTCCCTACAAAAGCCCAAACACCTACCCCTAAAAAGTGCGTGGGGGGATGCGGGTAAATCCGAGAACTTGAAATGCACCCCACAGCGCATAGGCTAGGGCAGGTGATACAGCTCAGTGAACTTGCCTTCCAGATAAGCCAGATAGGGCGCAACCCGCAGCGGCGACCCGCTGGAACGCACCAGTAGCTCGTTTGCGTCGTAAGCGCGGCCATGCCGGTACACGTTGTGCTGCAACCAGCCCAATAACGGCGCGTAGTCACCTGCGTTCAACGAGTCTTGCAGGCCGGGAATCTGTTGGTACGCGGCTTCCAAAAACTGCGCCGACATGATGTTGCCGATGGTATAGCCGGGGAACGAGCCGAAACCGCCGCCTGACCAGTGGACATCTTGCAGCACACCCTTACTGTCGTTGGGCGGCGTCACCCCTAGATATTCTTGCATTTTGGCATTCCAGAAGGCCGGCAATTCGCTAACTTTCAGGTTGCCTTCCAGCAACGCCATTTCAATCTCCACCCGCAACATAATGTGCAAGTTATAGGTCACTTCGTCCGCCTCCACACGAATCAAGCTGGGGCGCACACGGTTCACCGAACGGTACATCAGGTCGGGGTCAACCCCCGCCAGTTGTTCCGGGAAGATTTCGCGCAACCGGTCAAGATGCGCTTCCCAGAAGGCACGACTGCGCCCGATCTGGTTCTCCCACAGGCGCGACTGCGATTCATGTGCGCCGTAGCTGGTTCCGCCCACCGGATATTGCCCGAGAAAATCGGTGGTCAGCGCGGTGCGGGTGAGCGCCGGGTCTACCCCCTGCTCATACAGCGCATGACCGGCTTCGTGCAGCGTGCCATACAGCGCCATCGGCAGGTAGTTCAGGTTGTAACGGGTGGTGATGCGGACATCCTGCCGCGTGAACGAAATTTCAAACGGATGCGGGGCAATATCCAGCCGCCCGCGTTCAAGGTCATAACCGATGCGCTGTGCCATCTCCAGCCCGAACGCCTTCTGCTTATCCAGCGGGTATTCGTGCTGCCACAGATCGCGCTCCAGCGGGCAGTCATTGGCGACGATGCGCTGAAGCAACGGGATCAACCCCGCCTTCAATTCACCGAACAACACTTTGAGCGAAGCAGCGGTCACGCTCGGCTCATATTCAAACACCAGTGCATCGAAAGGATGACCGGAGTAGCCGATGGCTTCCGCCTGCTGGCGCACAAGGTCAAGCATTTGCTGAAGGTACGGCGCGAAACTGGCGAAATCATTCTTCTGCTTGGCTTCCGCCCACACCTGTTCGGAAACAGGGGCGAGGGTCGCTTTGCGGGCGGTAAGTTCCACCGGAATCCGGCGCACAATCTCATAATACTGGCGCGTTTGCTTCACAGCGCGAACGCGGTACGAATCCGCTGGTTCAGCCGCCACTTCCGTTTCGGCGGCATCCAGCAGACGGGCGGTGCGGTCGCTGACGAAATGCTCTTGCGCCACCCGCGAGAGCGTCGCCAGTTGGAAACCGCGAGTTTGTGCGCCACCGGGGGGCATGTTGGTGCGCGCATCCCATTTCAGCACCGAAATCGCGTTCAGCAAGTCACTCAGTTGAGCGATATGCGTTTGAAGGGCATCATAACCATTCATCGAATCTTTTCCTCATATAAACCGGTCTGTTTTCGACCTTCGTACTCTTAAAGGCTCACCTTTTGCGTGGGATCAGCAATACCCACCCGCTGCAAAATCCAGCCGATTTCGTCCTGTGTACCGGCATCAATCGGCGCGAAGGGCGGGCGCAGCGTGGCGCTGGCGATAGCCCCGCGACGGCGCAGCAGTTCCTTGCGGATGGTGAGATTAATCACGGGCTGATTCTCGTAGCGGATCAGCGGCAGGTAATGGTCGAAGATGCGTTCGGCTTCGGCCTTGTTACCCGCTTGCCACGCTTTGAACACCGCCACCAGAATCTCGGTGAAGGCGAAGCCCGTCATCGTGCCGGACGCGCCGCGCCCCAGTTCTTCCAGCAGGAACATCCCGCCCAACCCGCCAAAAATCTCGAACTTGTCGGTGCGGGCGCGGATAGCGCCAATCTTCTCCATCAGCGGCGGGTCTTCCAGCTTCAGGTAACGGGCATTAGGAATACGCTCGGCAATCGTGGTCAGTAGGTCAGCAGACATGATGACGCCGTTCACGGGCGGGAAGTCCTGCACCACAATTGGCTGCGTCACCTGTTCGGCAATCTGGCTGTAGAGTGCCAGCACTTTGTCATCGGTCGGCGCGGTCAGGCGCGGCGGCGCGATCATCACCCCGGCTGCCCCTGCCGCAAACGCCGCTTGACTGAGCGCGATGCAGGTGGCGGTGTCCTCATGGCTGGCTCCCACCACCACCGGAACGCGACCGCCCACCGTTTCGAGGACGGTATCCACCACCTGACGGCGCTCCTCCACGCTCATCTTGGCAGCCTCGCCCAACACGCCGAGGATGGTCAAGCCATACGCGCCCATCTCCAGTTGAAAGTTGACCAGACGGCGCAGGCTGTCCCAGTCCACCGCCAGATCAGGCGTGAAGGGCGTGGCGAGAATATTGAAAATACCCGTGATTTTGCTGTTCATCTCTATACCTCGTGTATGGGCGACGCGGCAAGCGGAGTCTGCCGGAAAACCAGCATCACGCTGACCCCCGTCAGCAGAACCCCTACCGCGACCACCTGCATGATGAAATCGAACCCCTGCGCCGCTTTTAGAAAACCACTGAGGCTGGTGGCGCAAAACCAGCCGATATTCCACACCACAAACCCCACGCTGCTCGCCATATTATGAATGTGGGCGGGCAGGTTCGCCATGACCAGCGGTTGAAACAGCGGTTGCATGGTGTTCCGCGCTGAACAGGCAATGACGAACGCGATCACACTCAACGGCAGCGTAGGCGCGAAACTGAGCGCGAAGAAAGCTACCGCCGCTGTCGTAAGCGTGATGAACAGCGCCGCCGCCCGTCCGAAGCGCCGATCCAGATAGGGATTGAGTAGCGGCACAAGCCCCATGCCGATCCAGCCGATGCCGAGGATTGTGCCGACCACTTCATCGCTCACACCAAACGTTTCGCGGAAAAACAGGTTGTAAAACGGAAACGTCAACCCGCCCGTAAACCCGAAGAACAGCATAGGCGTTGCCATGAGCAGGAGTCGCCGCCACGGGAAAGACCGCAACGCTTGGCGTGTGTGTGTGGCGGCCAGCGCCGACGACGATTCGGACACTCTGAACAGCGGCAGCAAGCAAAGCAGCACGACGACCATACCCGTGAACAAGGCGGCAGCATAGGCAGCGGTGGAATGGGCAGAGTCTTGCGCGGGTGGCAGCCCTAGCAAGCTGACCGCCAGCGTGGGCAAGAAACCGCCCACAAAACTGCCAAAGGCGGTGGCAACCATCGTGATGACGTTATGATACGAAAATAGGAACGGTTGCTGTTCTGAAGTGACCAGATTGCCCATAAAGGGGTTCGTGGCGATCTGCTGACCGCCGTAGAACAGGCCAATCAAAAAGCGGCTGACTGCCAGTGCGGGCAAAGCCGGCACCGCCAGCGGCAGAATCAGCGCCGCCGCGATGCCAATGGTGGAATACAGGATGATGCGATACGGGCCGAACCGGGTGGCGATGATGCCTACCGGCAGGCTGACGACCAACCCGCCGATGCGCGGAAGCGACTGCAACATACCGATGGTTTCGGCGGAATGACCGAGGCTGGTGAAATAGAAATTCAGGATCACGTCGGTGATCCCGAACAAGCCGATATGAAAAATCGCGCTGAACAGCATAAAGCGGCTGACGCGGCTATTTCGCACGGGCGCTAACCAGCGACGGATGACATTCCCCATATTTCGTTCCATCACCCTGTCAGGGACATTGAAGACTCTTTATGTCCCTGTCCGAATGAAGCCTAGACTAGCCCACGCTCAACATGCGCTTGCCTGCGATAAAGGTCATCTGAACGTGGTTGAGCGCGTCCAGATCAGCCAGCGGGTTCCCCGCGACCACGATCACATCGGCCTCTTTGCCCGCTTCCAGCGTGCCGAGCTTGTCCTGCAATTTGCTCACGCGGGCAGCCACGATGGTCGCGCTGCGCAGCGCGGCGTAGTTATCCGCCACCACGCCCACCTTCACCATGAACTTCAGTTCCGGGGCGACAATCTCATGACCGACGGCAGGGCTACCCGCGTCCGTCCCGAAGGCAATTGGCACACCCGCTTTGGCGGCGTTCACCAGACCGGTGTAGCGCGAAGGACTGGCGACGGCCTTCTTGCGTTCTTCGATCTTCCATTCGGGGATGTTGAACTTGCGTGCCACCACTTCGTCCGCCTGCATCACCAACGGGGCAAAGGTGGTCACAATCGGGATTTTCTTGTCAACCAACAACTGGATGGTCTTGTCGTCCATCGAGCCGCCGTGTTCCACACAGTCCACGCCAAACTGCGCCACGCGGTAGATACACTCGTTATAGGTGGCATGGGCGGTCATGGGCAAGCCGTTGCGATGCGCTTCGTCAATCACGGCTTCCAGTTCGGCATCGGTAAATTCCAGCGTGTCGTGGCAGGCCATGATCTTGATTAGATCGGCACCACCGCGCACCTGTTCACGCACAGCGCGGCGCATCTCGTCCGCGCCGCTGGCTTCGTGGCAGCACCAGTAGGTGTGGCCGCCAGTCTGGATGATGGCTTCACCGCAGATCAGCAGGCGCGGGCCGGGGAAGATACCCTGCTCAACAGCCTGCTTGGAGAAAAAGTTGGATGTGTTCATCCCCAGATCGCGCACCAGCGTAACGCCCGCCCGCAGGCTTTTGAGCATATTGGCGGCGCTTTTATAGGCGCTGATTTCAACCGCGTCATCCATAGATTGACGGGCGAGATCGTGTACGCCGTCCCACGCCAGATGCGCGTGCGAGTTCATCATACCGGGCATGACGGTAGCGCCGCCCACATCAATCACTTCGGCATCGGTGCTACCTAGATCGGCAGAGCGCCCCACCGCCTTGATCTTCCCCTTTTCAATCTCAACAAAGCCATTTTCGATAACTTCATCTCCCACGCAGGTCAGGACGTGGGCATTCTTCAGGATGCGGTGCGGCGAAGGAATGTCGAAAATGGGCGCAGTAATCTTTTGATAACGCCAAGCGGCTGGTTCAGGCATGGTTGCTGCTTCCTTTCCAAAATGAATCGTTCATACAATGTCCTCATCCTCTCCCGTATTCTGAAGGAAAGGATGAGGTTCTTAGCACTACAGCACGATAATCCGCGCTTCGGGCGGGTGTTGTTCCAGAAAACGACTGGTCACACGGGCCGCGCCTTCAGTGACCAGCATACTGTTGATCGTGCGGTAGCCATCCACGCCGGGGCGGTAGATGCCCGGCTCGTTCGAGAACACCATACCCGGCACAAGGAGCGTTTGATCGCCGGGCGCTAACCACGGGCCTTCATGCCCCTGTAAGCCCATCCCATGCCCGATGCGGTGGCGGATCGCATCTCCCAGTCCGTAGTCGCGTAGCACGCCCAGCGCCGCTTCGTTGACCCGCGCACAGGTTTCACCGGGGCGCAGAGCGCGGACTGCTGCCGCGTCACAGGCGGCGGCGGCATGCAAACAGCGCATCTGATCGCCACGCGGGTCGCCAACGATGAATGTGGCGCCGCTTTCGGCATGATAGCCGCCCACAGAAGCCCCAATCCCCGCGATCATCGGCTCACCCGGTTGCGGACGGCGCTCGATGGGCGACCCGTGCGGCAGGGCAGCACGCGGGCCACTATGAACCGTGCCAACCACCGACCCACCGCGCAGTTTGAAAATTTCGCCCACTTCGGCTTTCATCTTGGCGGCAGTAGCGGACACACAGGCTCTCAAAATATCCAGTTCTGTGCCACCGTCGCTGATGATGTCAGCGGCATGGTCACGGATATATTCCAGACAATAGTCGGCATAAGACGAGGCTTTTTCGATGAAGGCGATTTCTTCCGGCTCTTTCACCCAGCGCATTTGCTCCACAATCGGGCTGAGGACAACATTCTCGCCCAGACGACGAAACACTTCATGCGACAGTGCATCAATACCCAACCGTGCCGCGCCCGATTCGGCAACCATCCATTCGACGGGATGGGTTTCACCAGGGTACTCGAAATAGGTGCGGATGTCCTTCACCCATGTATGGGCAACGTTCTCCTGCTCCAACAGCGGGACGAAGAACGCCGGTTCGCCGCTGCGGGGGATATAGAATCCTAGCGGGCGCTCCGAAGGGACGTGAAAGAAGCCGGAAGCATAGATGACGTTCGGCACATCAAGGAGCAGCAGCCCGTCGAGGCGTTCGGCATCGAGGGCGGTCTGTATTCGGGTGACAAGGCGGCGGTAAAAAGATTCAGGCAGCAGTTTCATGAAAGCGTGACCTCTTGACGATGACTGCCGGCGCGTTGGGCGCTGGCGGTGAGTGCAATGGTGCTATCCTGCGGGGCGCGTACAATCCACTCGGCTTTACAACGGGTCTGGTTCCAATCGCGCAACCATGGCGACCATGTGGCGCTGCGTTCGTCGCGTCCCGCCAGATGACCGAGGTCTTGAACGGCTTGCCCCATGACGATTTCCGCACCTGCCGGCAATTCCAGCGCGGCAGTCACCGCGCCAGCAGTACCGTATTTCAGCGCACGGGCAGTCATGTGCGTGGGCAAGTAACCGTGATTGGCGACCACAGCCGTGATTTTATACAGCCCTGCGCCTAACGCTTCGGCGCGAAGTGAATTGATCCGCACCAGCGGCGAACAGGCGGCATGGCGCAGCGTGAACAGGCAGTTGGCGTGAATGGTTTCGGGCAAAAAGTGCCGCGCCTTCTCGCTGGTCGCCATCGAAGCGGGCGGCGGGTTGCGGAAGGTATACATATGCGTCCAACCGCCGATTTCGACCTTCCCGAACTGGGGATGATCGAAGGGTTGCCAGTTCACGAAACCCTTGCCGCCCAGATGTTCATCGTTGTAGCGGAGCAACTTCAGTTCGTCCTCGGTGGAACGGGCGCGAATCTGATATTTGGCGGGGTCTTGCAGGCCAGCAGCCAGCTCAGGATTCCAGAGTTCAGTTGAGAACGTGATGATGCCCAGTTCGTCGTATGACCACTGCATCAGCGAGCCGGTACGTGGATTATCCGGGTCAATCGTGAATTCCTCGTACACCGAGATGACCGGATAGCCGGTGAGCGCCGTCCCCACCGCGCCGATGGTTTTGAACAGCGCCAGATCAGCGCGGGGCAGCGTACTGTCCGGCGCGATCAACGAGGGGCGCAGATGCAACCCGCCGTGTGTGTGGTAGCACTGCATCCCGGCGATGTTCGGGTGGCTGAGGATGAACTGCGCACAGGCCAGCGCCTCCGGTTCCGAAAGCGGCAGGTCGCCCGCGCCGTACTGCCGGAACTCTGCCCACCAGCCCGCCGGAAAGTTGCGATTCAAATTGCCATCACGCGGCTTCTGAATGTCAATCGTCACGCCGTCCCACGCGCCTTTAATCGCGCCTTCGCGGAACAGGCGATAGTACGGGCCGCCACCTACTTCTCCCGGTTGGCGCAGGATCATCAAGCGCGGGTCATCCGGCGAAACACGCCACTCGCCAGCCGGATCGGGAACGCGCATTTGCACGATCAACCCGTCGCCGTTGATGTCCTGCTGGCACAATCCGGCGGTTTGTTCTTCGCCGGGTAGATAGCGTCCGTTACCGCACCAGTGATGGGCGGTAGTCAGGCTGATTTCCGCACCATCGGGATTCAGGCGCGGCAGGATGTAGAACGTCAGGTTGTCCAGCAACCACGTCACTTCCGCATCACTGCCGTAGCGGGTGAGCAGATACCACGCGGTATAGAGCGCAGTGTGCGAGGTGGTCACTTCTTCGGCGTGAATGTGTGCGTCAATGTAGAAAGCCGGCTTGGTGTCGTGCGCGCCGGTGGCGCTGTTGGTCAGCGTGATACACCACACATCGCGCCCGCGCCAGCTTTTGCCCAACGATTGCAGGTCAGCCAGCGCGGGATAGGCGGCGGTCAGCCCTTGCAGATGGCGGGTGAAGTCGTCGTAGAGAAAGTATTCGCTGAAATCTATGCTATAGGTCATGCGCTACCACACTTCATCGTAAATGCGCGAGGCATCCGGGCGAACGAATTTGCCCCAACCGCGTTCGCCAACCAGTTGACCCTCTACAAAGACAGTGCGCCCGTTGACCAGTGTGCGGCGGATGCGCCCCTGAAAAGTCATGCCTTCGTACAGCTTGTCACAGGCTTTGGCCTTGCTGAACAACATGTCGGGGTGAATGGTGGTGGTCACGTTCGGGTCATAGATGACCAGATCGGCATCCGCATTCACAGCAATGACGCCTTTATGCGGATACAGGCCAAAACGCTTCGCGCCGTTGGTGCTGATGAGCTTCACCGCCTTCTGTATGCTGAAGCGGCCTTTCAGCGC
>CAIPFY010000461.1 GCA_903864435.1 uncultured Chloroflexota bacterium
AATTGACATTACCGGAATGAAATAAAAAATTTGTGAAAAATTGAAACTCTCAACGATTTAAAAGTGATTTTAAGGTTAACCTAATGTTAGTGTCATTTGGTTTAGTCAGGGAGAAAGTAGATCATGGTGCGCAGTATGGTTCGTGTTCTGGTCGTCGTGCTGGCGCTGCTGGCGCTGGCAGGCGTAGTTTCGGCAGACGGTGGCATTAACGGTTCGGCGAATGGTTATTTCGGTGGTGACAGCCTATTTTGCAACAGCACACGCGGTTGCTGGTTGCTGAATAGCAACCGCCCGGCCAACGGGTCGGTTCCCGCGCTGCTAGGCGAGTTCCCGCAGGCCGATATTCAGGGTGCATTAGCGACCTGCGCGGCGAGTGCCAGCAACGTCATCATCGGCACCATTCAAGGCACATTCGGCCCGTTCACGCTGTCGGCGGTGTATGACGGCCCGAACGCCGATCCGATCTGCTCGTTGCAAATCAATGCTTTTGAAGCCGAAGGCAAGGAATCCAAGCCGTATGGTTTCGCACCGAAGTCCGATGGCAGCTACAATCCGGTTCCGCAGCCCATACCCGCCGAGGAAGAAGTCGTCAGCGGCGGTAGCGGTGTACAGCCACCGCCACCGCAGAATGGCCAGTGTATAGTTGATCTGAGTAACGGCAACCAAACGAGTCAAGACCCAGTCTCTCAGGTCACTCCGGGAACAGGCTATGATGTATATAATTGGATAGGTTCTCCTGCCAATAAGACCTTTTTCCAGTGGTCTTCTACTCCCATCCCGTTGCCGTCCTGCCCCTAAGCAATCCTACCCTCCACAGCGATAACCTCGTTGTGGTGCAGAATCAGCGTCCTCCCGCTCTCGTGGGGGGGCGCTGACGAATCCGCACCCTCCCCTGCCCCCTCACTTGCGATTTTGACACGACTGCTGCTATAGTTCCATACGGGAACGAACTTCCCTACCCCCGACTATTTGCCCATCGCCAAACGGGTCTTTTTCCGGCACGCTAACGGATACCCTGTTCGTAAGGTTCAGCGGGAGATATTCAAATGCACTTTCCCCCGAAATACCTGCTCATGATCGTGGCTTTATTCGGGCTGCTGATGGGCGCTGCGCCGGCTGCCGCTGCGACGGCGGTAGTGGGCAGCGGCACAGCAGGTAGCTGCACGCAGGCCGCCCTTGCCAACGCGATCACGGCGGCGGGAACAGATGGCCTCGTCACCTTCAACTGCGGCGCGGCATCGGCCACCATCCTGTTCAGCAGCACGCTGCTGATTACCCGTTCGGTGACGTTGGACGGCGGGAGCAAAATCACGCTGGATGGCGGCGGCGCGGTGACGATTCTGGAGGTGCTGGAAGATGTGCCGCTGCTCACCCTGAAGAATCTAACGCTGGCGAACGGCAAGGCGCTGCCTGCCGGCCCGGAGGGAGTCTGCCAGAATGGAGCTTGCGGCGGCGCGGTGCGGGCGCGTTACCGCGTTAGCCTGACCGTCCTCAACTGCCGTTTCCTGAACAATCAGGCGGTTGCTCCGGCCATCAACACCGCCCTGAAAGAAATCGCCCACATGGATTATGGCGGCGGGGCGATCTATATGCACACCGGCACGCTTACCCTGACCGACTCGTTCTTCAGCGGCAACCACGCCGAGAACAGCACCGGCGGGGCGATCCATCTGCTGCACAGCAACGCCGCCATCAGCAACACTGTGTTCGACGGCAACACGTCCACCTACTACGCGGGGGCGCTCTATAGCGACGGCACGATCAACGATGGCAAGGGCATCACCACCAGCGGATTGCTGGCCTTCACGCGCAACACCTTCAGCCACAACAGCGGTTACGGGCAGGGCGGCGCAGTCTTCAATTACCTGTACATCAACCGTCACCCGAACATCGAAGCGGTGTACGACAGCAACGTGTTCAGCCAAAACCGTGTGTACGCCTTCACCACCGCGCAGGGGGATATACACGCCTATGGCGGGGCGCTGCGAGTGGGCAACGGGCCGGTGCGCATCTTAAACAGCACCTTTACGGGGAATGTGGCGGAGGAACAGGGGGGCGCTCTGTGGTCGGGCGAAGCGGCGCGGGTGAATGTGACCAACAGCACGTTCTCCGGCAACAGCGCCCCGGCGTCGGCGCGGACAACGGCTTCGGCGGGGCGATCCGCGTGGCGAACAGCGGCGGCTTCTTCCTGACGCACACCACCCTTACCGACAATCAGGCTGGACAGATGGGCGGCGGCATCTACGCGACGGGCAAGGCCGTCACGCTCGCCAACAGCATCATCGCCGGGAACACCGCCGATAATCCGTGGGGGATGAAGCAGAACTGCGACGGAAGCTATCGCAGCGGCGGCGCGAACCTGCAATCCCCGCTGCTCAACCCCGATGACCCGCCCTGCGCCCCTAGCATTCTGCTCGGCAACCCGCTGCTGGCGGCGCTGGCGAACAACGGCGGCTTCGGGCAGACGCGGGCGCTGCTCCCCGGCAGTCCGGCGATTGACGCGGGAACCAGCGCCGCCTGTGCCGTGCGCGATCAGCGCGGCAGGCTGCGCAACTTCGACGGCGACAACAGCGGCACAGCCGAATGCGATCTGGGCGCGGTTGAATTTCGGGCGCTGAACAACACTGCCGCCAGCCCATCCACCGCAGTTCCGGCGCGGAATGTGCAGACGGCGGCCAGCATCACGCTCAGTTGGGCGCGGGTGGGCGAGGCGATGGGCTACTGGGCGGAGATTGCGGTACGGACGGATTTCAGCGCGGCTAACCTGATCTACAGCAACAACGCGCTCGCAGCCAACGCGCTGACGGTGACGCCGCCGCCGCTGGATGGCGGACAGTATTACTGGCGGGTGCGCGCCAAACAGCCGGATAGCACATGGGGAACGCCCACGCCGCCGGAGGCATTCACCATCCTGAAGGGCGATTGAGCGCAGAAACCCCTATCCCCCGTCCCCTTATCCCCATGCATGGGGCAACGGGGGAAAGCACACAACAAGACTCCTGCCCTCTTTTTCCCCACCCCATGTATGGGGCGGGGCTAGGGGTGGGGAGTCTTGATGGGATTTAGTGTTCGTAACGCTTGAGCGCGTCCACCAAGCCCTGACGCGGCCCCGCCAGCAGGTCGTTGTTGTCCAACAGTTTCGCCATCAGCAGAATGTAGGCGTTCTCGTCTACACGTTCCACCGCGTCGTAGGTGGCATCAATATCCTTGCCCATCACGAACAGGCCGTGCCAGGGCGCGAGGACAGCCATCGCCTGCTTGCGGATGCGGGCTTCGTTGCCACGAATCGCGCCGGCCACATGCTCGGCGAGATCGGAACCGTGCGCGGGGGCGAACTCCACGCAGGGGACGGTGCCGAACTTCTGCGTGGCTTCCAGCACGGGCGGGATGGGCTGCGCGGCGGCGGCGAACACCAGCGCGTTGCGGGCGTGGGCGTGAATCACGCTGCTTCCATGTTCACCGAACTCGCGGTACAGCTTGAAATGTACCTTCGACTCACGGGAAATTTCGCCCGTGCCGTCGAGGATGTTCAAATCCATATCCACGACCAGCACCTGCTCCGGTTGGATGTTCCACTGGTACTTGCTGCCGGCATAGCGCGGGCTGATGCACACGTAATCCCCCACGCGGGCGCTCACGTTGCCGCCAGCGGCGTCGGTCAGGTGGCGTTCGTACATCAGGGCACCGATGCGGCAAATTTTGGTACGCATGGCGTTCAATTGCGGATTGCTGCGGATCGCTTCCGGGGTGCTGTTCTCATTCATCGAGTTGTGCCTGTCTACTGGTATGAAATTGCTACCTTCATTATATACCGCTGCGGTTGCGCTTCTGAATACCGGATCACGCCACCTGCCGAAATGGGAACACGTTGTTTCATTACGGTTTATTCACAAGCCATTAAGCTAAACGCGGGTACAATTTCAGGCTATCGCATGACGCCAATCGAAAGTTTCCCTTCATGACAACTAATCAATCTGTACCGTTGATCGCCGCACAGCAGCGACGCCGCTTCTTCACCCTGCTGCTCATGCTGGGCGGGATCGGCCTGATTGTCGCAGGAGTGGCTTTTGTGGGCGGGACGATACTGGAAGAACAGGATTCGTTCTGTGCCTCGTGCCATACTGTGCCGGAAACCACCTATTTCGAGCGCACCACCGCCCTCCTCGCCGACACGTCCGCCCCCATATCCGACCTCGCCACACAGCACTACCACCTGAACGACACCTTCCAGTGTATTCAGTGCCATCGCGGGACGGCCAGCCTGAGTGACCGCATCCAAACGCTGGCGCTGGGCGCACGCGACACGCTGATTATGGTCAGCGGCAAAGCCGACCCGACGATTGAGAAAAGTACGGTAGAACAATCGGTGCTGGTGAACGCGGCCTGCGTCGGTTGCCACGAAACGACGCTGCTCACGTTCAACGGAATCCAGAATCACTTCCACAACTTCCTGCCGCAAACGGGCGAACTGCTGGCACAGGGCAAGCAGATGGTCGGCGTACAGGGCGGGGGCGGTTTCCGCACCTTCAACAACATTCCGCTAACCTGTACCAGCTGCCATCTGGCGCACAAGAGCGTGAGTGCCGATGCCGACCCGCGACTGAAGTTCATGGATGTGCCGATGGCGCAGCAAGCCTGCGACACCTGTCACCAGATGGGCGGCGGCGAAGGGGCAGAGGGCGGCAACAGCGACGACTAGACCCAATTTTCGCCCATCGGGAACCATTTGCAACCGGGCAGCGTCTATCACACAGCACCATCTGTTCGATAGCGTTGCCCGGAGGAAATGATGCAAACCCGAACGTTCGTGATGTGGATTATCGCCGCGCTGCTGCTGGTCGCTCTGCCGATCAGCGCACAGGAACCTATCCCTTGCCCCACCGCGCCGCCCTGCACCGGTGATGTTTGCCCGTCCATGCCCACCTGTGCGCCGCCCATCCAACCGGGCGTGTTCACCAACCCCGAATGGCTGCGCATCACCCATCACCGCGTGGATGTGAGCATCGCCAACCAGATCGCCGTGACCCGCGTGGACATCGAATTTGTGAACGAGGGGAACGGGCTGGCGGAAGGCACGTTCATCTTCCCGCTGCCCGGCGAAGCCTCGGTAGACCAACTGACCATGACCATTAACGGCGTGACGGTGGACGCGAAAATCCTACCGGCTGGCGAAGCCCGCAGCATTTATAACGAGATCGTGCGCCAGTACCGCGACCCCGCGCTGCTGGAATATGTGGGCAGCGCCGCACTACAGGCCAGCGTGTTCCCCATCCCCCCCGGCGAGTCACGCCGCGTGGAAATTCGCTACTCGCAAATCCTGACCGTCGAGAACGGCCTGCTGCACTACCTGTATCCGCTGAAAGTGACCAACCTGCTCACCCCGCGCCCGGTGGATACGCTGAGTGTGCGTGTGCAGGTCAGCGGACAGGACACGATTGGCAACATCTACTCGCCCAGTCACCCGATTGCCGTTCAGCGCGATGCCGCCAACACCGGCTTCACGGCGGGTTATGAAAGCAGTTTCTCCGTCCCGACCGACGATTTCAGCCTGTATCTCGGCTTCGAGTCGCAGGCCATCAACGCCAACCTGCTCACCTTCCGCGAAAGCGCCAATGAGGACGGTTACTTCCTGTTCCTCGTGCAGCCGCCGATTACCCTGCCGGATGATCGCATGGCCGCCAAAGATGTGATCGTTGTTCTCGATCAATCGGGCAGCATGGACGGCGAGAAGTGGAATCAGGCACGCACCGCAGCGGAATATGTACTCGGTCATCTCAACGCGGTGGATCGCTTCAACGTCATCCTGTTCAGCACCGGCTGGCGCGTGTACAGCAACCAGATGGAAGACCCGTCGCTGGCGGCCAGCGCGATTGACTGGCTGCGCGGCGAATCGGCAGTCGGCGGCACCGACATCAACGGCGCACTGACCACCGCCCTGAATATGGTAGACGCCGAACGCCCCACCACCATTCTGTTCCTGACCGACGGACTCGCCACCGAGGGCGAAATCAACCCCGACACCATCCTGAGCAACCTGAAAGCCGCCGCCCGCCCCAATGCCCGTGTGTTCACCTTCGGCGTGGGCGATGATGTGGATACTTTCCTGCTGGACGGGATCACCCGTGACCTGCGCGGCGCAGGCTCGTATGTGCGCCCCAGCGAACGCATTGACGAAGAGGTGGCTGCCCTGTACAACAAGATCAGCGCCCCGGTGCTGAACGATGTCACGCTGGAAACGGGCGGCCTGAACACGGCTGACCTGTACCCCGGTCAACCGCTGCCTGACCTGTTCGCCGGATCGCAACTGGCGATTGTCGGGCGCTTCCGGGGCGAGGCCGAAAACCTGACCTTCACGCTGCGCGGCACTGTCAACGGGCAGGCTCAAGAATACCGCTATGATGGCCTGAGCTTCCCCGGTCGCGCTGGTGGCGAAGCCTTCATCGCCCGCCTGTGGGCCACGCGGCGCATCGGTGATCTGCTGAACAGCGTGCGCCTGAACGGGGAGAACCCTGAACTGGTGCAGAGTATCGTCAAGCTGAGTGTGCGCTACGGCATCATCACCCCCTACACCAGTTTCCTGATCGAAGAAAAGGACATCCTGACGGCGCAGGGCTTGGCAGACGCGGAAGCCAACTTCTCCCGCGAGGCGCAAGAACTCGCCAGCACCAGCAGCGGTGCCGCCGCTGTGAGCGCCGCCGATGCCGCCGGTGGCATGGCGAACGCCAATGCCCCCGCGCCCATGATGGCAATGCCCACCATGACCGCTGCCGGTACGATGATGCCCGGTGAAGCGATCAGCGAAGGCGAGAAATCGGGTTCGAGCGTGAACCCCATTCAGACGGTCAACAGCAAGACCTTCTTGATGCAGGATGGCGTGTGGATGGATACGACCTTCGCGCCGGACACCATGACCACGCAGAAGGTGGCCTTCCTGAGCGACGAGTATTTCGCGCTGCTGGAACAGCACCCCGAACTGGGCGAATACTTCGCACTGGGCGAGCGCGTGATTGTGCTGTTGGAAGATGTGGCCTATGAAGTGACCAGCGAAGGGTAGCCGAACGCGGAAAAGGGTGGGGGCGCGAGTCCCCTATCCCCCGTCCCCTTATCCCCATACATGGGGCAAGGGGTGAAAAGCAGCGGGGACGCTTACCCGCCCCTTGAATGCCCCGCCAGCCTCCCCCTACCGACAGGTACGGGGAGGTTTTTGTTTGTGCGCTTGCGGCCTTCGGGCTTGTTCCAGTCCTGTGCATTCCTTAACTTTATTCGTAGGATATTGTATTAAAATGAATCCAAGATGATATGAATAACCCATGATGAGCAGCCCTTTTTATGGATCGAGCGCAGTACCTGAAAGCCCAAGCCCTCATTGACGGTAGTCTAAGCATTCAGGAGGCGTTGGCAGATGCCGCGCTGCCTGAACTGCTTTATGAACTCCGTATTCATCAGATCGAGTTACAGCTTCAGAATGAAGAACTCCGGCAAGCGCAGAGCGCTCTGGAAGAAGCCAAAGAGAAATATGCTGATTATTATCAGCTTGCGCCGGTCGGGTATGTGACGCTGGATGAACGCGGTGTGGTGCAAGAAGCCAATTTAACCACCCGTCATATTTTAGGGATTCCCAGCCGTAATCTCGTTGATAAACCCTTCCTCCTCCATCTCCACAGCGACTACACCTTGCTGTTCACCGCCCATCTTCAGGATGTGTTCAAGCATGATCGTCCGTTTACGGTGGATATGCGTCTGCGGGGCGAACCCCCCACCTATGTGCGCCTCGAAAGCAAACCCGTCACCCAGAATGGCCTGCGCTGCTGCTGGACAATCCTGACGGATGTCACCGACGCTCGTGCCACGCAGGAGTCCTTAGAGCGCCGCACCCGACAGTTTAATGAAGCGCAGCAGGCGGCGCAGATCGGTAGCTGGTGGCGCGATCATGCCACTGGCGAAGAAGAATGGTCGGATGAGCTGTACCACCTGCTGGGGTATGAACCCGGTTCGGCGGCGGCTTCCCATTCGCTGCTGCTCCAGCATATTCACCCGGATGATCGCCCGTTGGTTCGGGAATCGCTGATCCCGCAGCCGCAGCATGTGGATATTGAGATTCGCTATATCCCCTTTAGCGGTGAACTGCGCTACGCCCGCTTCATCAATCGGGCGAAAATGGGGGCGCATCCGCAGGAGCATATCCTGTTCGGCACGTTTCAGGACATCACCGATCAAAAGATCGCGCACGAAAATCTGGCATTCCTCAGCCGCAGCGCCGAACAACTGATGCACCTGACCGATGTCGGGTCGGTTTTGGCCTACACGGGCGAACAACTGAACAATCTCCTTCATGAGGCCATCATCATCATCAACCGGAGCATATCGTCCGAGCATGAGTCCAGCGTGCAGGGGGTGTATGGCGCCGATGCGCAGCAAGTGGCCGGCATACTCGGCTTTTCGCCGGTGGATAAGCCCTATTTTATGGAACCGGAACTGATCGCGCTGTTCCGTGAGGGGCGGATGATGCGCTACGGCAGCAACCCGATTACGCTACTCGAAGGGTTTATGCCGGCCAGCCATGCGCGGCGCTTTGCCGGACGTTTCTATCTGGGGCAGTCGTACCTCATCGGCCTGCAAAACGAGGATACATTTTTCGCGGGTATCCAAATTTTCATGCGGGGCGAGAATACTATCGCGGATTTTCAGCCTATCGAAGCCTTTGTGCGGCAGGCGGTCACGGTTTTACAGCGCATTACCGCCGAAGATCAGGTTCGGCAAAGCGAGAAAGATGCGAAGGCGCTGCTCAACGCCATTCCCGATATGATCGTGCGCATGGATCGGCACGGGCGCGCCCTCAGCCACAAAGAGCCACAGACGAAAAACGATGGTCATTGGATGGTGCTGGATGGCGGTTCGATCAACGCTTGCCCTGCGCCCGGTCTGCCCGAACTCATGCAACAGCATCTCCGGCAGACGCTCGATTCCGGCGTGATGCAGGTCTTTGATTACCTGTTCGAGAGCGCACAAGGCGTACAGGATTTTGAAATTCGCATGTTCCCCAGTGGCGGCGATGATGTCATGGTCATCATCCGCGATGTGACCGAGCGAAAAGCGATCCAGAAACGCGAACTGGAAGTGCGGTTTGAGCGCGAACGGGTGCATATCCTGACCCACTTTATTCAGAGCGCGTCCCACGAGTTTCGCACCCCGCTGACCATCATCGGTTCCAATATTTACCTGATGACCCGTGCGCCCGGCACCGAGAAAAGCCAGATACGGGCGCAGCAAGCGTTGGAACAGATCGAACGAATCACCCGCCTGCTGGATATGCTCCATCAGGTGTCGTCGCTGGAAGGCCGCGAAACGCTTGACCTCAAGCCGCTGGCGCTGTACGAAATTGTGGAGGGCGTGTGCGCGGACATGAAAACCCACTACCCGGACGGGCTGACGTGTGAATGCGCATTTGAACCGGATTTGCCTAAAGTGATGGGGCAGTCCGCCGTGTTGTTCGAGGCCATCCGGCAGGTGGCGGATAATGCCTGCCGGTACACGCCGCTACCCGGTACTGTCCACATGGACATCCGCCGCGAACAGTCCCACATCTTGCTCACCATCTGCGATAGCGGCGCCGGCATCGCAGCGGAAGACCTGCCGTACATCTTTGAAACCTTCTGGCGCAAAGACACCGCGCACACCACACACGGCTTTGGCGTCGGCCTTTCGATTGCCAAGCGCATCATTGATCTGCATCATGGGCGCATCGAAATTGCCAGTGAAATCGGCAAAGGCACGCAAGTCTCACTGCGGCTGCCCGCACAGCTTTAAGCAGTGGCCGCCGGATCGAAAGGCGACTTTGACCAGTCCACCGGTAGCATTCCCGGCAGCGGGTGGCCGCCATCGCGCCCCTGTCCGCTGTCTGCTCCGCTTGTCCACCATGGCATATAGTTCGGTTCCGTCCAATGGATGCGGCTGGCATAACTGCGGCCAATCGCTTCCATCAGTTCGATCACGTCCGGTTCCAGCGCCGAAAGGCCGTTCCCGATCTTATCCAGATTCGCCTGACTTTGCGCATCCACACCCAGCAGATAGCGCACGCTCTGAAGTTCCAGATACGGGTTGTAACGGCGGAAATCCACCCGTCCCCGGTAAAGCGTGCGCGTGGTTTGCACCTGATTGAGAAGGGTGTCGTTCAGAATGTCGCTGATGACATAGTTCAGCCAGTTCACCAACCAGAAACGTCCGGCGGCGCGTTCGGCGGTTCCACGCGGCAAATACCCCGTTCCGAATGAGAAATGGATCACTTCACCATCCCGGAAGCCGCCCTCGTCTTTGATATATTCCATCGCTTCGATGGTGGCCGCCAGACACGGGTTGCCGTTCACCCCCACGCCGCCGTCAATCAGGTTGCCCAGCACCGGCGCGAAGAAGATAGGCGCTGCGCCGCTGGCTCCCACCGCGCCCGCCACCGGATAATCCTGAAACATCCGTGCGCCGGGGCCTTTGCTCACCATGAAATAGGTGTTCGCGGTACGCACATCACGGGTGGTCATGAACACAATCGGCTTGCTGAAGTCACTGATGCGCTTGCCCGCCGCAAACGGTGCTAACGATTGAATGAACGGCGTCAGGTCGTACAGGTTTCGCAGCCCGCCGAACAGATAGCGAGCGATCAGCCCGATGCCGTGCGGCTGGTTGCGGAACGCATCGGGCAGCCGTTGGCGGTAGATGTCTTCCAGAAGCTGCTGCGCCGAAAGCCCCAGCCCGATGCCAGCGGCGATGATCGCGCCGGTGCTGGTTCCCGCGACCATATCGAATATTTCAGGGCAGGTTTTGCCGGTGATGCTTTCCAATTCAGCCAGCATTGCCACTGTCAGCATCCCCCGCAGACCGCCGCCGTCAATGGACAGGATCAACTTCTTTCCATCTGGATTGATGTCGAGCATGATTCACTCCCTCCCCATAAGTCCCCAAACCCGTGCAATATGCTACCTACCGAGCAGCACGCAGATCAGTCTCCTTTCTCAAAATTTTCCCTGTATAGATCGTCAATAAAGGGGAGCAAGACACACATTGCCCCCCTTTAGGCCGCTGTGCGGCTAGGCCGGTTTCAGGCTGCGGATGGTGCTTTCGATCAGGTCAACCAACCCGCCCAACGTTTGCGCGTCGAAGGCGAACTTTGCACCGGTTGCCGCGAACAGGTCGGGTAGCGTGCGCGTGCCGCCCAACGACAGCCCTTCGCGGTACTGTCGGATGGCGGCGGGGCGATCACTGAGCGCGTTGCGCCACACTTGCAGCGCCCCCATCTGCGCCAGCCCGTAATCCACATAGTAGAATGGGATTTCAAAGATGTGCAGCTTGCGATGCCAGCCGGTCACACGCGCATCTTCCAGTCCGTTCCAGTCTAAGGCGGGCAGGAAGCGCCCCCACAGTTCGCCCCACTTGGCATCGCAGTTGGCGGGATCGGTGGCCTGATCGTGATGGGTGTACACCCAGTGCTGGAAAGCATCCACCACTGACATATACGGCCAGAACAACAGGATATGTTCCAGATGACCGATGCGCGCCTGTGCCGCTTCGCTTTCGCTGTAGAAGCCGCCGTGCTTCTCCGAGAGATAGGGCGCGGCCAGTAGCTCCATGCTCATCGAGGCCACTTCCGCGATCTCCGCGCCATAGTTCCACTGCTGGAAGTAGGGCAGACGGCTGGCCTCGAACCAGTGGAAGGCATGCCCGGCCTCGTGAAGCAGCGTTCGCACATCATCATGAATCCCGACGGCGTTCATGAAGATGAACGGGCGCTTGACGAACCCCAGCGAGGACTGATAGCCACCGGGCGCTTTGCCCTTGCGATTTTCGAGGTCGAGCAGCCCTTCGGCTTTCATGATGTCGTAGTACGCGCCCAGTTCCGGGTCAACCTGATGCAGAATCACGCCCGTCTTGTCAATCAAGTCCTGCACGTTGGTGAACGGCTTGAGGGGCGGACGCGACGGCGGATAGGTGTCATCCCGGTCTAAGTCCCAAGGGCGCAGGCTATCCACACCCAGCAGCTTCTTCTGCCGTTCGTAAACGCGGGTAGCCGCCGGAACCACCACCTTCTCGATGGCGGCGTGGAAGGTTTCGCAGTCGGCGGGCGAATAGTCGAAGCGGGCGAACTGCCGCCAGCGGTACGAACGGAAGTCTCCGAAGCCAGCATTAGTGGCCTGCTGTTTCCGCAGGCTCATGAACTGCTGCCACAACTCGTTCAGACGGGGGCGATCCGCCAGATGGCGCTCCGAAATGGCACGCCACACCCGTTCGCGCAGGGCGCGGTCATCACTCTGGAACAATGGCTTGAGCTGCGCGAGAGTCTTTTCTTCGCCCTCCCACTGCACCGACTGTGCGCCGATGACCGCCTGATACTCGTTGGAGAGCTTTTGCTCCTGCGTGGACAGGGGGATATTGGCCTCGCAGAACAGTTCGGCTTCGTTGTGCATGTTGCGTAGCGGGATTTCAAAACCGTCCGGCTTCAAACCGCTGGCGAGCAGTTTTTCGCGCAGCGCGTTCTCCGTAACCTGCGCCGGTTCCACAATGTTCTGCAAGAACGTGTGATAACGGGTGACGGCGGCGGTATCGGTGGTGTCGAGCGTGGTGGCAATGCTCATGCGGGTCACGGCTTCTTGTAACCGCTGCTCCAGCCCCGTCCAGTCCGCCAACCATGCGTTCACCGTGTCAGCGGTCAGGGGACGGTTCTGAAGGTCGGTGTAATACGGCTGGATTTGCGCCCACGACCAATCCGCAAATTCTAACGCACTGGCAGGTAGCGTATTAAACATGAGTGTTCCTTTCTTTATTCATCACATCGTATTTTCATAATCATAGCGCAGGATGGATTTTAGGATGAGCGCGATGGACTGAAAGGGGCAGGGGGTGAGGTTGGGCGGGCGAATATGGTATAGTTACCGCATCTTCGACTCCGGTCACGGGTAGGTGGAATGATGCGCGATCCTCGAATTGAAGCGGTTGAACGACGGCGGCGCTGGCTGCGCATCGGGTTGTTCGTCATTATACTGGGGACACTTCCTTTCTATTTCCTCGGTTTCGTGCTGTGGGGAACGGCTCCCCCCCGCGCCACCGCGCCCATCACGCCCCTCGCCAGCCTGACTCCCATCGGCGCAGGCGTAACCGTCACACCCGGCCTGCCGACCACAACTCCGCTGTCGCTCACCACGACCAGTTCCAGCCCGCTGCTGCCCACGCCGCTGCAATTCGTCCCGCTGCCGCAGTTGCCCACCGCCACGCCGTTCGGGTCGCTGCCCACAACGGCGTTTATCCCCACCAGCACCGTCGCGCCGTCACTCACGCCCTTCCCGACGCTGACCGCCGCGCCCACGCTCACGCTGATTCCGGTTGCCAGCAATACACCGCTGCCGCCGCTGCCCACCGAAACGCCGACGTGGACTCCCACGTTCACCGAAACGCCCCTGCCGACCAATACCGAGGTATTTGTGCCGCCATCCGAAACACCGCTGCCTTTTGACCCGCCCACCGCTGACCCCGGAACGCCCAGCGGAGGATGATGCGGTTTCGACACACAGGAGATGAAAATTGTTTGATCTGAAAGCGCACTTAAAAACGCTGGTGGAAGCTCACGGCCCCAGCGGTCACGAAGCCCCGCTGCGAGCGATTGTGGCGGAGGCATGGGACGGGCTGGTTGCCCGCACCGAACAGGACAAACTCGGCAGTCTAATCGGCATCAAACCCGCCACTGAATCCATAACGCCCCGCCGTAAGATCATGCTGGCCGCCCACATGGACGAAATCGGCATGATGGTGCGCGATGTGGTGGATGGCTTCATCTATCTGCACCGCATCAGCGGCGTGGACAACCGCGTGATGATGGCGCAACCGGTGCGCGTACACGGGCGCGAATCGCTGCCGGGAATCGTCGCCAGCGTGCCGCCGCATCTGCTGCCCGCCGCCGCCCGCAAAAAGTACCCGACCTTCGATGAGTTGATCGTGGATGTGGGCTTGCCCGCTGCGGACGTGGCGCGACTGGTGCGGATTGGCGACCTTGTGACGGTAGATGTGCCGATGATTGATTTGAACGGCAAGCGCGTGGCCGGCAAAGCGATGGATGACCGCGCCTGTTTAGCCGCCGTCACCGCCTGTTTGCATCACCTACAGGGGATGCACCACGCATGGGATGTGTACGCCACCGCGACGGTACAGGAAGAAACCGGCCTGTATGGTGCGGCCACCGCCGCACATTACATCGCGCCGGATATTGCGATTGCGCTGGACGTGTGTTTCGCGCCGCAGGCCGGCGTGGACGCGGACGACGCGAAAGAGATGGGCGGCGGGCCGGGCATCGGCATCGGGCCGAACTTCCATCCCAAGCTGCTAGACAAGATCAAAGCCGTTGCCCGCGATTA
>CAIPFY010000462.1 GCA_903864435.1 uncultured Chloroflexota bacterium
ATTGCCCCCGTCGCCTATGACGATCTGGAACACGTCCGCCTGACCCGCGATTTCCTGCGCGATCCCGAGTCGTTCCTCAAACATTTGTAGGCACAAACGCCACGCTACTACGATTTGAACAGGCAGCGAAAACCGCCCTTGAGGACGAATCGCAAGATCAAATCACCAGAAGAATTTCGCCCGTCTACCGTCAAAATATCGAATTGTTGCTAATCTCGCAACGTGTTAAACTACGCTCCCGACTGTTTTGAACTCAAAAGGAGCGAAAAATGAAATTGTTTTTGCGTATCGGGATCGTCGCTGTGGTGGCGCTCATGCTCGGTCTGCTGACCGTTGCAGCGCAGGATAACAGCGCCTTGATCGTCGCCACCCAGATTGATGATGTCATCACCTTCGATCCGGGCCGCGCTTACGAAACCACCAACCTGACCATCAACCATGCCACCTACGACACGCTGCTGGAAATCCGTTCGGATGATCTGAACGCGATTGTCCCCAGCCTCGCCGAAAGCTACACCGTTTCGGATGATGGTCTGGTCTACACCTTCGCGCTGCGTTCGGGCGTGACCTTTGCTTCGGGCAATCCGCTGACCGCCGAAGATGTGCGCTGGTCGTGGACTCGTTTGAAGAACCTGAAGGGCAACCCCGCCTTCTACGCCGATCAGATCGCCAGCATCGAAGTGGTGGACGACCTGACCGCGAAGGTCACGCTGACCGTCAAGTATCCGGCGTTCGCCACCATCGTGACGGCTCCGGCTCTGAGCGTGCTGGATAGCAAGCTGGCGATTGAACACGGCGCGACGGATGCCGCCGATGCCGATACCACCGACACCGCCAACGACTGGCTGACCCAGAACTCCGCTGGTTCGGGGCCGTTCGTCCTCACCAGTTGGACTCCGCTGGGCGAAGTCACGCTGGTGCGTAATGACAGCTACTGGCGCGGGGCGGCGGCGCTCTCGGCGGTCACGCTGCGCCACAGCGACGATGCCACCACCAAGCTGCAACTGCTCCAGCGCGGCGATGTGGACATCTACGAAAACGTGGACAAAGACCTCGCTTCGCAGATCGGCAGCGATTTGCAACTGGTCAGCGGCAACACCCTGAACCTGACCTATCTGGCGATTTCGCCCAGCCCGGATTTCAACCTGCCCCTGAGCGATGCTAAGGTGCGTCAGGCGATTGCCAAGTCCATTGACTTCGACGGCATCATCAACGGCCTGCTGCTCGGCTATGCCACCCGTCCCGCCGCGCCGCTGCCCGTCGGCATCGTCGGCTCGGACGCTGCTGCGCCCTACAGCCGCGATATCGAAGGCGCGAAGGCGCTGCTGGCGGAAGCTGGCTTTGCCGATGGCTTCGACATGACCATTTACATCGGTTCTGGCGCGCCGGGTGGCATCCCCTCGGAAACGCTGGCCGCCAAGATTCAGGCCGACCTCGCGGAAGCCGGTATCAATGTCACCATTGACCAGCGCCCGACCTCGGACTTCCTGACGGCCTTCCGCGCTCAGGAACTCTCGTTCGTGTTCTCGACGTGGACACCCGACTATCTGGACGCAACCATGTGGTCGGACTACTTCAGCTACCCGGATAGCGGCCTGTCCAAGCGCGTGAAGATGGACATCCCCGAAATCGCTGATCTGGCGACGAAGGCAGGCTTCGAGGTGGATCCCGCCAAGCGTGCCGAACTGTACGCCGAATATGTGAAGGCGCATGTGGCGAACGCGGTGTTCGTCCCGCTGTTCCAGCCGCAGCAGTTGTACGCGCTGCGCTCGAACGTGCAGGGCTTCGCCTTCCATCCCGTGTACTTCATGGACTTCTACGGCATGAGCAAGTCGTAAAATCTGTCAATCGGGCGTCCCGCTTCACCGCTTGATGAGGCGGGACGCTCACCGGATCATAAAACCGTATCTCCGCGCCGCCGTGAGTCCCGCACGATCCGGCGGCGTGTCTTGTTTTTGATGGCTGCGCGGGTGAATCCACATCCCGCCGCACTGTAACCCTTCTGGTGACGCTATGCTGGGTCGTTATATTCTGCGCAGACTAATCCTGACGATCCCGATGCTGTTGGGCATCTCGTTGGTGATGTTTCTGATTTTTCAGATGGTCGCCATTGATCCGCTGGTGATGATCGTGGGCGAACGGGCGATGGACAACCCGCAAACCGTCGAGGCCGCTACCCGTAAATGGGGACTGGATAAGCCCATCTGGGAGCAATACCTGACCTATGTGGCGAACATGGCGCAGGGCGACTTGGGCGATTCGTTCCTGACCAAGCGTTCTGTGACGGCTGACTTGATCCAGTTTTTGCCGGCCACTGTCGAGTTAGCGGTGTCGTCACTGCTGTTCGCGGTGGTGATTGGCGTGCCGCTAGGGGTACTCTCCGGCCTGAAGCGCGGCGGCTGGCTGGATAAGCTGACGTGGCTGATCTCGCTGCTGAACGCCTCGTTGCCGCCCTTCTGGAGTGGCCTGATCTTCCTGACGATCTTCTATTTTAACCTCGGCCTTGCGCCGGGGCCGGGGCGGCTCGACCCGCGCATGACCGATCCGGCGCGTGTGACTGGCCTGTATACGGTGGATTCGCTGCTGGCGGGCGATTTTCCCGCCCTCTTGAGTACGCTACACCACTTGATGCTACCCACGCTGATTCTAGGCGGCTTCACGCTGGCGATTGTGCTGCGCGTGACCCGCGCCTCCATCATCGAGGAGATGCGCCGCGATTA
>CAIPFY010000463.1 GCA_903864435.1 uncultured Chloroflexota bacterium
GATCTGGCGCGGGGTCAACACGCGGAATACGTCCTGATACCAGCCTTCGACGCAGGTCAGGAAATCGGGATGCAGGTAGCTGACGATGTGCTGCGGCTTGCCATCCTGCGCGATGAAAGTCACCTGCGGGTGCTGGTCGAACACCCACTGGGGGATGCCCTCGTTGATGGTTTCCGCCATGATGTACGGGCCGGGGCGGGCGATGATGTACAGCCCCATGCGCGTCGCCAAGTCCAGAAAGCCCGCTAGATCGCGCATCGGGTGGGTGTGACCGTCCACATCGGACAAGTCCGGCGCGGGCTGATGCCACAACCAAGGAATGTACACCGCGACGGTGTTGAATCCGGCTTGCAGCAGCAGAGTCAGGCGGTGTTCCCACTGGTCAGCGGGGGTGCGAAAATAGTGAAACTCGCCGGCGTGGATGAACAAGGGCTGTTCGTCCAGCCAGAACTGACCGTCTTTGAGGGCGAATGTGGGCATGATTAGCTTCCTTCGTGTCGGGCGTAGACCCGTGCCGCCTGTGTGATAAAGCGTTCAAGCACATCCGAGAGCGCCATCTCAGGCAAGCCGTTCATGTAGGTGGCGATGCGGTTGTTGAAGTGGCGGTACCAGTGTTCCGGGATGCCCGCCTTGCCGATGATCGCGCCGACAATGCTCCCGGCAGTCGCCGCCGTGCAGTCGTTGTCCAAGCCCATCGCCACCGTTTCGCCGGCCACCCGCGTGAAATCCGTCCCGCCGATGGCGAGTCCGAACACGGTCAGGCAGGCGTTGTTGAGGGTATGTGCGCCGGACATGCCGGGAAAACGCTGCTCGACCGCTGCCCGCGCCTGCCGGTGCGACGAGATGCGCGGCGCTTCCGCCAGCGTCCAGCGGATCGCCTGCGCCAACTGACAATCCGCCGGAATCTCGGTCAGGCCGATCTGGATGGCCTCCAGCGGGTGCGCCACCGCGAAGGCCGCCGAAATCGCCGCCGCGAAGAACATTTCGCCATAGATGCCCTGCCGACGGTGGCTGAGATACGCATCGCGGTAGGCCATCTCCGCCGCCAATTCGGGGTTCCCCGGCGCGAGATAACCCCACGCATCGGCGCGGATGTCCGCGCCAATCCATTCGGTGAACGGATTATCCACCGCCCCCGCTTCCAGCGCCGGAATGCCCGCTTTGAGGTTTCGCAGCGTCATTTCCTCGGCGGTATAGCCGAACGGCAGGTATTGCAGCCACGCTTGCCCGATATCCTGCGTGGTGAAGTCCGGGCCGTAGGTTTCCATCACGATCAGCCCTAGCAGGGTGTAAATCAGGTCGTCATCCACCGGCACACCGTTCATCTTGGTGCGGGTGTAAGCCTCTTTGGGGCTGTAGGCATTGTGTAACTCGAACGGCTGCGGGACATATTTCCAGTAATCCACAGGCGGGAAGGGGTCGTTGTTTTCCCGCGACAGGTTCTCCATGAACTCCGGTGAGCAACCTTCGACGGGCGCGCCGAGCAGGTTGGCGGCGACCCGCCCGAACAGCGCCCCTTCCAGCTTTTCGCGGTATTCGGCGGCGGGAATGTGCGTCCACAGGCGGCGCGGTCCATCAGGACGCAAGCGCCGGATGCCCGCCAGATCGTCCGGTTGCTGTGCGGTCAGCAGCGCATCACCCGGCAAGGCTCTCATCTCGTCCACCAGCGATTGGAGCGTTTGCTCGGCCTTCGCCCACAGGTCTTTTACGCCGGAAGCGCCATATTCGGATTGAAGTTGTGCGTACAAATGCCATTGCCCAATGAGATGATTGAGTTTGTGAGGATCAGGATATTGCATGAGCGTCTCGCTTGTTGGATGAATATTTTTGCAGGCTAAAATCGGTACAACATTGGCTTACGAACGTTTCTGAAAGCCGAGAATCTTCAGCGCGTTCTGGATATACGCGCTGTCGGTGTAGGTGTTCCAGATCAGGCCGGATAGGTAGTTCTCGACCATAATCATCGAGCAGCCCTTATCAATCCCGTACAGCGAATGGCTGTACCATGCTGGCTCAACTGCGAGGTTGTACGAGTCGTAGAAGCCATATTTGCCCCACGTCTGCGGGTGTTCGCGGTAGAGATGCTCGATCATCGCCAGCGCGTGTTCGGGGACGAACGGTAGCGCCGAGATTGCCCCGTAGATCGAGACCGTCCCGTTCGGCTTGAGGGGGAGCAGGGCGGGCGACGCGCCGGACACATCGTATCCCCAAGGCGCATCTCCGGCGCTGATGCCCCAGCTATTCGCGCCGTAGGTTGCGAACGCGGCAGCGTGGTCTATGCAATACTGGCGGTTGGCGAGGGTAGCTAGGCGGGTGTTGTTGAACCAGTCCACGCCGTCAGGATCGAGGTAGGCTGCGGTATCCAGCCACGCCTCGCTGAACTGATAGGCGAACAGGTTGCCGCCGGGGTTGACGATAACATCTTGCCCATCGTAGCGTCCGGTGTCGCGCCGGAAACCAGCATACAGCCGCCGCGCCAATTCCGGCTCGACATGCCCCGCCGCCTGCAAATACATCATCTTTTGTTCGGCGGCCATATCCCACTGGCTGATGAACCCCGGATCGCCCTCGACGTAATCGCCGCCCCGGTCTGGATTGTAGGCCATGCGAAACCGCGCTTGACCGTCCTGCTCGAAGGTGATGAATCGCCAGTCCACGCGCTCTAGCAGCGCCGCCGCCATCTCGCGCACTTGCTCATCCTGAAAATAGGCCGCCGCCGTGATGACCCCGTTCAGGCACAGCGCCGTGTCAATCGTGGAATACTCGCATTTGCCGCGCCGTCCGGCATCGCTCATGTTCAGGAAGTGAGCGAAGAAGCCGCGATGGTGCGGGACGTGGTGCAGGAGCGTGTGCAGCGTCCCGCGTGTGATCTCCAGCGCCCGCCCCGGCGACAGGTAGCCGCGTTCGCAGCCGATCACCCACGCGCTCAGGGCGAATCCGGTGGCGGCAATCGAGGCGATGTCCTTTTCGCGGGTGCAATCCAGCGTCAGGCCGTAACCCCGGCTGTCGGGGGTCAGGTTGGTGCTGTCCGCATAGAAGGCCACCGAGCCTTGTAGTTCACGTTCCAGCAGGGTGCGGGTATCCGTAGCCATGTCCATTCAAGGTTTCTCCTGTACAACCTGTTTTTGTGTGGAGGATTCACGCGGGAGGAAGTGGGTGGGGATGCGCTGCGGCTGGAAAGGTGTCTCGTTTTCGAGGAAATCAATCAACTGATGGGCGGCGCTGGCTCCCCACTCGAAGCGCGACGTGCCGATGGTGGACACCTGTGGTTGCGTGTAGCGCGAGAGGGGGATGTCATCGAAGCCGACGACGGCAATATCCTTCGGCGCACTCAGGTCATGTTCGCGCATGGCACGCAGGAAGCCAATCGCCATCTGGTCATTGGCGCAAAAGACCGCTTCCGGCAGCGTGTGTTCGTAGATGATGGCCTTGGCGGTTTCGTAGCCCGAAATTTCGGTGAAGTTGCCTTGATAGACATCCACCGTGAGCTGATGGCTTTCGGCTTCCGCGAAGAAGGTTTCCATGCGCTCGGCACTGTCGAACGAATCCGCCGCGCCCGCTACGAACGCCAGCTTGTGGAAGCCTTGCTCGTACAGGTGGCGGAAGGCTTCGCGCACGCCCTGCGCGTTATCCAGCAGCAGTGGCAGCACGAAATCGTTTTGCAGGGCGCGATCCAGCAGCACAATCGGGAAGCGGCGCGAGGCCAACTTGAGGATGGACTCGTCCGGGATTTTGGAGTCGAACACAATCGCGCCATCCACCTGCCGGTGCAGCAGCATCCGGCGCGTGGAACGGCTCTCCGGGCAGACCAGCAGTTCATAGTCGGTATCGAGGATGACGCTGTGGATGCCTTCCAGAACCTCCTCGTAGAACGAGCCACCGAAACGTGAGATGAACACACCGATGGTTAGGGTCTGGCGATTTTTCAGGTGGCGGGCGAAGGCGTTGGGGTGGTAATTCAGTTCTTCGGCGGCTTCCAGCACCCGCTTGCGCGTGGCATCCCCGATGGTGCCCGTGTCGTTGAGGGCATACGAGGCGGCGGTGACGCTCACCCCGGCGCGTTTGGCTACATCTCGAATCGTCGTCATTGTGGGTTTCCCATCATTCGGCTCAAACGCTCATGATCGTTCGCGGCACAGGCCACCGCACTGTATTTGATTCTCGTGGAACAGCGGTCAGAAAGCGAGAACGAAGACCACTTGTCCCCTACACCCGCATATTTTTGCTGCCGTCTTTTGTTCCCCTTCGCCACTTGGGAGAAGGGGCGGGGGGATGAGGGCGCATTTGGTTGCTCATCGTTTTTTATTGACAGCCCCAAAAAAGTATGCTAAATTCAAAAAAGTGAAACGTTTCACTTGATAAAGTGAGTGTAGCGCAGAGTTCCCAAAAAAGAAAAAACGCGGTTTTTGAGGCAGAATGACGAAAAAATTCGAGAGCACTTACGGCTACTTTTCCGAAGACGGGCGTGAATACATCATTACGACCCCCTTCACCCCGCGCCCTTGGGGCAACGTCATCAGCAACGGCGACTACAGCCTGATGATCTCGCAAACCGGATCGGGCTATAGCTGGCGCGGGAATGCCGGACAAAACCGCATCACCCGTTCCTTCCAAGACCTCGTGCGCGACAACTGGGGCAAATACTTCTACATCCGCGATCTGAAGCGGAATGTGTACTGGTCGGCGGCCTACAAGCCGGTCATGCGCCCGTATCAGCACTATCAGGTGGCGCACGGTCTGGGCTATTCGCGCTTCACGCATCAGGTGGAAGACATCGAGAGCGTGATGACGGTGTTCGCGGCGGCAGATGCCCCGCTGGAAGTGGTGCAGATCACGCTGACCAACCGCAGCGCCGAAACCCGCGAACTGGACATTACCTCCTACGCCGAATGGCTGCTAGGCTTCGCGCCGGATGAACACCGCGAATTCCATAAGCTGTTCATCGAGACAACGGCGGATGTGGCGGCGCAGGCCGTCTTTGCCACCAAATGTTTGTGGGGCTTCCCGGATGAGCATGGTCGCCACAATAACGTGGACTGGCCTTACACCGCGTTCATGGCGGTCAGCGAACCGCTGAAATCCTTCGACTGCGACAAAGAAACCTTCATCGGCCTGTACAACAACGATGACCGCCCCCGCGCCATGCAGGATGCGACTCTGGCAGGCCGCACGGGGCGCTTCAACGACTCGATTGCGGCGCTGCAAGTGGCCGTCACGCTGGCGGCTGGCGAAGCAAAAACGGTGGTGTTCACGCTGGGCGCTGCCGAAAATGGCCGCGAGGACGCGCACGACCTGATCCGGCGCTATACCTCCGCCGCCAGCAGCGCCGATGCGCTGACCGCCGTACATGCGCACTGGTCGCGCTTCGTGGATGCTGAACACGTCGAAACGCCGGACGATGCGCTGAACTTCATGACCAACTACTGGCTGAAGTATCAGGCCATCTCCTGCCGTCTGTGGGGCAAATCGGCCTTCTATCAGGTGTCGGCGGGCTACGGCTTCCGCGATCAACTTCAGGATAGTCAGGTGTTTCTGGTGGGCGAAACCGCCTACACCCGCAAGCAGCTTTTGCTCCACGCGGCGCAGCAGTTCATCGAGGGCGATGTGCTGCACTGGTGGTTCTCCATTCGCGGCGGCGGCCCGCGTACCAACTGCTCCGACGATTTGCTGTGGCTGCCCTTCATCCTGCACTCGTACCTGCTGGAGACAGCCGACTACGCGATTCTGGATGAGCAGATTCCCTACCTGAACGGTGCAGCCGAATCGCTGTATGACCACTGCAAGCGGGCGATTGAACGCTCATTCTCGCGCTTCTCGCCGCGTGGTGTGCCGCTGATGGGCGACCATGACTGGAACGACGGTCTGAGCGCCGTCGGGACGCTGCTCAAAGGCGAAAGCTTCTGGGTGGCTGAATTCCTGTACATGATCCTCGGCAACTTCGCGCCGCTGGCACGGCAGCGCGGTGACGAACGTTTCGCCGGGCGCTGCGAGGTGGTGCGCGAAAGCCTGAAAGACGCGCTCAACCGGCACGGTTGGGATGGCGAGTGGTACTTGATGGCGACCACCGATGACGGGCTGCTGCTCGGTTCGCAGGACAACGAGGAAGGCAAAATCTTCCTCATGCCCAACATCTGGGCGGTCATGAGTGGTATTGCGGACGAAGAACGCTCCCGTACTGCGATGGCTTCGGTCACGCATTATCTGCTCAAAGACTACGGCACGCTGCTCAACTACCCTGCTTTTACCCGCCCGCGTCCTGATGTGGGCTATGTCACCCGTTACGCGCCCGGTCTGCGCGAGAACGGCGGCGTGTATACCCATGCCGCTACATGGTCGGTGTGGGCGTATACGGCGGCGGGGCAACCCGATCATGCTTATGAAGCCTATTCGCGCATCTGCCCGCCCAACCGCAGCGCCGACATAGACACCTACAAGGCCGAACCCTACGTCACCCCCGGCAACATTGACGGCCCGATTTCGGAGTTTTACGGGCGCGGCGGCTGGACGTGGTACACGGGTTCGGCACAATGGCTGCACCGCATGGCGACGCACTGGATTCTGGGCATTCGCCCGCAGGCGGACGGCCTGCTGGTTGACCCGTCCATTCCGGCGCACTGGTCAGGTTACAAGATCACTCGCACGTTCCGGGGGGCGGTCTACGCCATCGAAGTTGAAAATCCCCGGCATGTGAACAGCGGAGTTTGCTCCGTGACGGTGGATGGGCAGCCGCAGAGTGGCAGCCTGCTCCCCGTCTTTGCAGATGGGAAAACACACGCTGTAAAGATCGTCATGGGGACTTAACCCCCCGGAAAGGAAGCTGCCCGCGCATTTGATGTGTTCAATTTTGCTGCCGGGGACAAGCGGTGCGAATCGCTTTTGTCCAACAAGTGCCTGATCGTATTTATTTTATGAGGAGCTAGAAATGAAACCCTTTGCCCGTATCATGACTGCTGTGGTTCTGGTTGCGCTGTTCATCGGCCTGTCGGCTCATGCCGCGCCGGTGAAGGCCGCTGGCGTGACCGTGCGCTATGCCAACTGGAACGTGGGTACAGAAGAAGAAAACAACCTCCAGCGCCAACTGATCGCCGCGTATGTGGCCGATCATCCCGATGTCACGATTGAATTTGTGGACATGTCCGGTGATGGCCGTTGGGACGAAAAGCTGACCAACTATGCCGCCAAGGGTGAACTGCCCGACGTGTTCATGGCGGACGGTATGCCGCTGTACATCAAGAATGGCTGGACGGCTGACCTGACCGATCTGGTCGCCAGCGATGCCGACTGGGCGAACGTGCCTGCCGTGTTACAGGGTGCTGTCACCCACAGCGGTAAGGTTCTGGGTGTGCCCGCCGCGCAGTTCGTCATGGGCTATTTCGTCAACCATGACCTGTTTGATGCCGCCAACCTCGATGCGCCCGCTTACGGCGTTTCGCTGGATGACTTCCTCTCGGCTGTGACCGCTGTCAGCAACGTTCAGCAGGGCGTTCTGGGTCTGGACGAAATGGAACCGATTATCGGCTGGTATCCCAACACGCAGGATGCCAACCTGAAGTGGTTCAGCTTCGACGGCGCACACATGAACTACAACTCGGCTGCTTTCAAGGCCGGCATTGCCAAGGCCGCTGAACTGATGCCGATCACTTGGCAGGGTTTGACCGATGACCTGAAGCCCAACTTCAAGTCGCAGGGGCCGTGGGAACTGTTCCTGAATCAGGAAGTCGGCGCGAAGTGGGATGGCGGCTGGGCCGTGCCCGGTTTCGCTTCGGCCAGCTTCAACTGGGACTTCATGGGTATCCCCGGTGGCAATCAGGTGATGGTGACGGACATCCTCGTGGTCTCGCAGACCGCCTCGGACGTTGCAGCCGCTTATGATTTCGCCAAGTGGATGTCGTTCGCGGCTGCGGGTTACGCTAAGGAAGCGGAACTGGCGCAGGCCGCTGGTGGCACCCCCAACAGAATGCCCGTGTCGGTCACGCCGGAAAGCATCGCCCTGTACATGTCGTTCGTGGGCGAGAAGCCCGGCCTTCAGCAGGCGCTGGAAAACCTGACCAACAGCCCGGTTGAATCGCTGGCGAAGATCGTCCCCGGCTACATCAATGCCCGTTGGGAAGGCAAGCCCGGCATTGACATCGGCGAGAACAAGGACGTGAATATGTGGTTCATGTTCGCCAACTCCGCTTCGGGTCAGTACAAGTACGAAGACTACTCGGCGCAGTTGGAAGAATTTGCCAACAAGATTCTGGATGAGGCGCTCGCTGAACTGTCGAGCTAACGTCTAAGCATCAGGAGGGGGAACGTGAGTCGCATCACGTTCTCCTTCTTTTTTGACGGATAGCTTTCTCAACCTCACTCCCTGCCCCTAACAGCGAGGGGGAAAGAGAAGGCGCGAATTCATAGGGACACCCAACGGGGTGTCTGCCGGACACGGTAAATCATGTCCCGAAAGAACGCTTGAACCCCAAAACCCTACCCCTGAAAAGGGACAGGGGATGAGGGTAAAATGCTCTAAAACCGATTTTCCCGACTTAGACGATTTTCTTAAAGAGCCACATGTCGCGCACTAAAATACCTACCGCGACGACCTTTTGGAAACCGCATAGGCTTCACTGCTGGCTGTGGATGGTCATCCTGACCGCCTTGCTCACGGCCTGCGCTGCTCCCCCCGTGAGCGAAGGCCGCGCCGACACGTCCGGCTTGCTGCTTGCCCGCGAGTCTGTCTCCACCGGAAGCCTCGCGCTGCCCGCCGTCGAAATCCGCGCCGACTCGTTCGGGTTGCCCCTCGCGCAGGATGACACCGCCCGCCTGTATGCCGGAGCGAGTGTGCTGCTCCAGCAAGGCGACTCCCTGCAATTCGATGCCACGCTACCTGCCGCTGGCGAGTATACACTGGCTTTCGATGCGGTTGCCGCGCCGTCGGTGCTAGGTGCGCCGGAAGGGCAGGTGCAGGTAGACGGTGCTTTTCCGGTGAGCGATTTGCAGCGGTTCATTTTCCCGATTTATTACCGCAACAGCGCCGACACCTTCCCCAAAGATCGCTACGGCAACGATGCGCTCATCCGGCAAATACGCGATGTGCGCTGGACAAAAGCCGCCGCGCATGATGTGAACTTCAGCCAACCGTACCCGCTGCGGCTGACGCTGACCGCCGGAACACATCATTTCGCCTTCACGCTGACCGAAGGCGCGTTGTACGTCGGCAGCGCCTATCTGACGCCGTTTACACCTTACCCCGACTATACCGATTATCTAGCCGCGCAGTCCGCGCCGGAGGCTTCGGGGTTTTCGCTCACGCTCGAAGCCGAGTTCCCGTCTTATAAGAACAATACAGCGGTGCGCCCTGCCCCGAACCGCAACCTGACGGTCACGCCCTACGACACGTATAACCTGCTGCTGAATACGATGGGGGGCGATAGTTGGGACATCAGCGGCAGCGCCGTGTACTACACGGTGGACGTTCCGCAGGATGGGTTGTACGCCCTCACGCTACGCGCCCTGCAAAACACGCGCAGCAGTTTTACCGTGTTCCGCCGCATCACGGTCAATGGCGTGGTGCCGTTCGCGCAGCTAAATAGGATACCCTTTCGCTATACGGCGGATTGGGTGGATGTGACGCTGGGCGAGGAAACGCCGTACCGGATTTTTCTGCATCAGGGCGTGAACGTGCTGGGTATTGAGGCGACCAACGCGCCTTACCTGCCCGCCATCGAAACGATCCAGAAGGCGCTGCTGGACATCAACGCCCTCGCGCTGGAAATTCGCAAACTGACCGGCAACCAGCGCGACCCGTTCAAAGAATGGGTGATCTCCAACTACATTCCCGATATTCAGGAACGCCTGAATACCCTTATTCAGAACTTGATTGACGACAAGGACACGCTGCTTTCGATTGACCCCAGTGGCGCGTCGCCGGAAGTACTCACCTACCAGATGGCGATCAACAATCTGCAATTCCTCGCCGCCGACCCGGATAAGATTCCGGTGTATATGAGCCGCTTCTCGGAAGGCACTGGTTCGGCGGCGCAACAACTAGGTTCGCTGCTGCCGCTGCTGCAAGATCAACCGTTGGCGCTGGACAAAATCACCCTCCATTCGCCCGAACGCATTCCGGTAACGCCGGCTGTGCCGTTCACAACGGCGCTGGTCGAGGATGCCAAACGCTTCATCCACTCTTTTGAGCCAGACCCGTATCAAACGATTGGCGCGGCGGATGACGAGTTAGAAGTGTGGGTGAACCGTCCCCGGCAGTATGTAGACCTGCTGCAACAGATGGTGGACGGGATGTTCACGCCGCAAACCGGCATTCGCGTCAAATTCTCGATTATGCCCAACGAAACCAAACTGGTGCTGGCGAACGCGGCGGGCATTCAGCCGGATGTGGCGATGGGCGTGAGTACCAACATTCCGTTTGAACTGGCGATCCGCAACGCCCTGTACGATCTGCGCTCCTTCGAGGGGTTCGATTCGTTCATTCGCATCTATGCGCCCGGTTCGCTTCTCAGCTACATCATTGACGAGTCGGTATATGCCATCCCCGAAACGCAGGACTTCTGGGTGACGTTCTACCGCAAAGACATCCTCGATTCGCTGGGCATCACTGTGCCGCGCACATGGCCGGAGGTGCTTGAACGCCTACCGGAATTGCAGCGGTATGGCATGAACTACAGCACGCCGCTTTCCAGTGGCAGCGGGTTAAAAGGCTACCTGCTCACCGCCCCTTACCTGTTCAACTATGGCGCGCAACTCTACAGCGACGACGGCCTGACCACCGGCTTGCAAAGCGAAGCGGCGGTTTCGGCTATCAAATTCATGGCGGATAGCTTCACCATCTACGGGATGCCTTTGACCACCGAGAGTTTTTATCAGAGCTTCCGCTATGGCACGCAGCCCATCGGCATTTCCAACGCCCAGACCTACATCAAGCTGGCGACTGCCGCGCCGGAGATCGGCGGGTTGTGGGGGATTGACCTGTATCCGGCGACGGTGCTGGCAGATGGCACGCAAAACCGCTATGCCACCGGTTCGGCACAGACCGACATTGTGTTCAAAAATACCGACAAGCCGCAGGCCGCGTGGCAGTTCTTGCAGTGGTGGATGTCCACCGAAATACAATCCGAGTTTCAGGAACAACTGTTGTTGAATTATGGGCGCGAGTATTTGTGGTTCAGCGCCAATCTGGAAGCGTTCAACCATCTGGATATTCCCGAAGAACACCGAACCGCCATTCAGGAACAATGGCAGTGGCTACAGGAACCGGTGCGCTTGCCCGGTAGTTACATGCAGGAGCGCGAGTTGAGCAACGCTTGGAACCGGATTGTGTTCGACGGCGTGAACCCGCGTGTGGCGATTGACCGTTCCATCATCCTGATTAATCGTGAAATCGCCCGCAAGATGGAGGAGTTCGGCTATCTGGTGGCAGGTCAGCCGGTGCGGGAGTTCAACATCCCCACGATTGAGACGGTGAAAGCGTGGATGGAACATGCAAATTAGTCAATCTTTCCAGAACTGGCGCGCAAAAGAAGGCAGCGCCTACATTTTCCTGTCCCCCTACGGGCTGTTGTTCATCGTGTTCATCGTGGTGCCGGTGCTGGCGGCTTTCCTGCTCTCGTTCACCTTTTTCGATGCCATTCAAGCGCCCCGTTTCGTCGGCATGGACAACTACATTTCCCTGCTCACGCGGGACGACACCTTCATGCGCTACGTGCTGCCCAACACCATCCAGTTCGCGGTGATCGTCGGGCCGGGCGGGTATGCGCTGGCGTTTATGCTGGCGTGGATGCTGGCACAGCTTCCCAAAATCCCGCGCACCATCTTCGCGCTCATCCTGTATTCGCCCTCCATGACGGCAGGCGTGGCGATGGCGGTGGTCTGGAAAACGCTGTTCAGCGGCGATCAGACCGGCTACATGAACAGCTTCCTGATGGGCTTAGGGCTGCTGCGAGAGCCGATTCAATGGCTGCAATCGCCCGACTACTTAATGCCGATTATGATTATCGTGACCCTGTGGAGCAGCATGGGAATTGGCTTTCTGGCGATGCTGGCGGGCATTCTGGAGATCAGCCCGGAACTGTACGAAGCGGCAGCAATGGATGGCATGAGCAGCCGCTGGCAGGAGATTTTCTACATCACCATCCCGTCTATGAAGCCGCAAATGCTGTTTGGCGCGGTCATGTCTATTGTGGGCACGTTTCAGGCCGGCGCAATCGGGGTGACGCTTTCGGGCAGCAACCCCACGCCGCAGTATGCCGGACAATTGATCGTCAACCACATCGAGGACTACGGGTTTTTGCGCTACGAGATGGGCTATGCGGCTGCCGTGTCGGTGGTGCTGCTGCTGATGGTGCTGTTCTTCACCCGTGTTTCCAATCGCCTATTTGCCAGCGAGGGGTAATCACACGATGAGCAAGCGCAGAGTCAGCCGCTTCAGCCGCTATACCGGAGTACGCAACCGGGGGATCAACCCGCAAGGCTTTCACGTCAGCCAGCTCAAGTTTTATGTGCTGCTGTTGCCGCTGTCGGTGTTTATGCTGCTGCCCATCGTCTTCATCTTTTCCAGCGCCTTCAAACCGCCGGACGAGTTGTTCGCCTTCCCGCCGCGCTTTTTCGTGGTCAGCCCCACCACCCAGAACTTCACCGACCTGTTCTCCAAGCTGACCAATTCTGGCATTCCGGTCAGCCGCTACCTGTTCAATAGCGTCCTGATTACGCTCGTCACAGTGGCGGCTTCCATTCTGGTATCCAGCGCGGCGGCTTATGCCCTGTCCAAGAAACGTTTCAAGCTCAAAAACACGTTGTTCACCATCAACAATATCGCGCTGATGTTCGTGCCGATTGCCGTCACCATCCCGCGTTTTCTGGTCATCCAGAAGTTCAATCTGCTGGATACCTTCTGGGTACATATCCTGCCCATGCTGGCGATGCCGGTGGGGCTGTTCCTGCTCAAGCAGTTCATTGACGGCATTCCCGACGAAGTGATCGAGGCGGCGCAGATTGACGGCGCATCCGACTGGTGGATTTATTTACGCATCATCCTGCCGATGATCCGTCCGGCGCTGGCGACCATCGCCATTCTGACGTTTCAGGCCGCATGGAACAACGCCGACACGTCCACGCTGTATATCAACAACGAGAGTTTGCGCAACCTCGCTTTTTACCTGAGTACGCTCACCACCACCACCACTGGCGCGAACAGTGTGGCCGGGCAGGGGATCGCGGCGGCGGCGGCGCTGATTATGTTCCTGCCCAACCTGCTTATTTTCATCTTTCTGCAAAGTCAGGTGATGAGTACCATGTCGCATTCGGGGCTGAAATGAACAAGCTACGGCTCATTCTGCTCGTCATGGTCGGGTTGCTGGTGCGGGTCGCGCCCCTCAAAGCCGACTCGCCCTATAATACGTGGGCGTGGGGGCCGGGCGGGTCTATTTACCCGTCGCAGGATGCCTATACCCCGCTGGAAGAAGTAGACCTGCCGCTTTCGGGCGCAGAGGATATGTTTTACGCGCCGGATGGCTTCCTGTATGTGGCGGATACCGGCAACGGGCGCATCGTCAAATTCGATACCGCTTTGCAGCAGGTGGCGGAGTTCGGCAAGGACATCCTGCAAGCGCCGACTGGCCTGTGCGTGGACGCGGAAGGCACGCTGTATATCGCCGACTCCGCCCGGAATACGATTATCGTGTTGGACAGAAACGGCAGCCTCGTCAACGAGTTTGGTCGGCCTTCCGAACCGCTGTTCGGGCAGAACCGCGAATTTCTGCCGCGCAAGATTGCGGTGGATGTGCGCAAAAACCTGTATATCGTCAGCGAAGGCTCGGTAGACGGTCTGGCGATCATGAACGCGGACGGGCATTTCATCGGCTATTTTGGCGCGAACGAAGCCGAAATGTCGCTCAAGATGATTTTGCAGCGCCTGTTCCTGACCAAAGAACAACTGGATCAGTTCATCAAGAACGAGGCGGCGTCCCCTTCCAACGTGGCGATTGACGGTCAATCGCTGGTTTATACCGTGACCGCCGGCACCGACCGCTCCAACAGTATTAGCCGGTTCACCGTGTCCGGTAAAAACCTGTTTCCCGCCCATTTCGGTTCCCGAACTTTCCGCGATCTGGATGTGAGCGACGATGGCTTGCTGGTGACGGTCAGCGCACAAGGCTCGATCTATGAATACGATCTGAACGGGACATTGTTGTTTACCTTTGGCACGCAGGACAACAGCGATCAGCGGCTTGGCCTGTTGAGCGACCCCACCGCCATCGAACGGGTGGGGGACAATCTGTACGTGCTGGACAAGGAAAAGAACGCGATTGTCGTGTACCAAGTGACCGACTTTGCGCGGGAAGTCCACACGGGCGTGAGCCTGTTTATGGAAGGGTTGTACGAACAGGCCAAGCCGTATTTCGAGGACGTGCTGACGCATAACGGGCTGTTCAACATGGCGTATCAGGCGATTGGCGACGCCTACTACAAGGAGAACGATTACCCCAACGCGCTTCTGTACTATCGCTATGCCGAAGATCGCAGCGGCTATTCCGAAACCTTCTGGGAAATGCGCAACGCCATTTTGCAGCAATATCTGGCGGGGGCGCTCGTCGTGCTGTTCGGGCTGTGGGTCGCCAAGAACATTTTTACGCGCTTAGAACGGCGCTACGGCTGGCTGAACCCGCTGCGGCGGCGGGCGCGGGCGGCGCAAAAAATCCGCCTTGTGGATGATTTTGTGTTCCTGTTCCGCTTCATCAAGCAGCCCGCCGACAGCTTTTACGACATCAAGTACAACCTGCGCGGCAGCCTGTTCTTCGCCTTCCTCATCTACGCATGGGTGCTGGTGGTGCGGGTGCTGTCGCTGTATATCACCGGATTCCTGTTCAGCCCATACAGCACCCTCTGGCAGATTCAGCCGGAAACCGAAGTGCTGTACACGGTGTTGCCGCTGCTGCTGTGGAATGCCGCCAACTATATGATCGCCACCATCAGCGATGGGGAAGGCCGCCTGCGCCATGTCATCATCGGCAGCGCCTACAGCCTGTTCCCTTATGTCCTGTTCGCGCTGCCCATCACGCTCATTTCCAACCTGCTCACGCTCAACGAAGCCTTCCTGTATACCTTCTCCACCCAGTTGATGTGGGGTTGGGCGGCGATCATGCTCATCATCATGGTGAAAGAGGTTCACAACTACACCTTCTCCGAAACCACGCGCAACATCCTGACCACGTTGTTCACGATGGCGATGTTCCTGCTGACCGGCTACATCCTGTATGTGCTGTTCAATCAGTTATTCGAGTTCATTCAGGCCATCATTCAGGAGGTCAGTTTGCATGGCTAACTTCTGCCGCTTCGCAGGCCGTGCGCTGCCGCTGCTGGCTCTGCTGCTGGTGGTCATCTTCGCGCCGCTGCACCGCGCCCGCGCCGATGTCGCCCCGCCGGAAATCCCCGCTTCTTACGCGCTGGCGGCGGAAAACGACACGTTCCAACTGTATATTGATTCGGCTACGCTGGCCTTCAAACTGCTGGACAAGCGCAGCGGCTACCTGTGGCATTCCGGCATTGACGAAACCATCGAGGGTGATCGGCTCAACAAATCGTGGCGGGCGTTCGCGCAAAGCGGAATCAGCATCGAATATCTGGATGAGAAGGCCGTCAGCAAGCGCGTTTCTCTCGCCAACGCCCCGCACACGTTGGAAGTGACTCCCATCGAACAGGGTATCTCGGCGCGGGTGACGTTTCAGGATTACGCCATCACCGTCGAGATGACGGTGCAGCTTGAAGCGGACGGGGTGCGCGTCGAAGTGCCGTTCGCGTCCATCCATGAGGATGATGTGGTGTTCCGCTTGGGGCAGGTTTATGTGTATCCCTTCATGGGGGCGACACGCGGCAGCAGCACCCCCGGCTATATGTTCGTGCCGGACGGGATCGGCAGCCTGATCCGCTTCGCCGATTCGACCAAAGCCCAAGATATGTTCTATGGGCGGTATTACGGCGACGATCTGGGCATCCTCGCCGTAGCGCCTTACAATGCGCGGGTCAGGCCACCCTATCCGATTTCGTTTCCGGTTTTGGGCATGGTGCATGGCGAGGGCGAGAACGCTTTCCTGTCGGTGGTCGAGAAGGGCGCGGCCTTCGGTGAACTACAGGTGCATCCAGCGGGCATCCTCACCAATTTCAATTTCCTTTACCACACCTTCATCTATCACGAGAGCTACTTTCAGGCCACCAACCGTTCTGGCGCGGGTGTGACTGCCGTGCAGCGTCAGCCGAACGCCTTCGACGCGGTGGTGCATTACCGCTTCCTGACGGGCGACGAAGCCAGTTATGTCGGCATGGCGCACAGTTACCAGCGTTATCTCATCGGCAGCGGGTGGCTGCACAAGGCCGATGACCCCAACCCGAATATCGGCATCCGTCTGGAATTTCTGGGCGGCGACAAAGAACGGGTGCTGTTCTGGGATCGGCTTATCTCGATGACGACGGTGGCGCAGATGCGCGACATCCTCGACAGCCTGCAACTCCCGAACCCGGAAGTTATCTACTACGGCTGGCAACCGTTCGGCGCGTCCAGTATGCCCCCGACCGGATTGGCGCTGGAGGGCGGGCTGGGCAGTTTGGACGACCTGCGCGACCTCGCGGCAACCATTGCGGAGCAGGGCGGGCATTTCTCGCTGTACCTCGATCCGCAGTCCGCCTACTGGGAAGAAGCGGGTTACTCGCCGCGCAGCGATGTGGCGATGGCGATCACCAACCGCAGTCTGGAAGGCTTCAACCGTCTATACGGTCATTACTTCAGCATCAACCCCCTGCGGGAGCGTTTCGCGGCGCTGTCGGGCGCGGTGGCGGCACAGCTTCCGGCGGGGCTGGCGCTCGATACGATAGGCTCCACCCTCTACAGCGACTTCCGCGACAGTAGCCGCCTCAACCGCGAGGATGCGATAGGCGCGTATCAGGCTGTGCTGGCGGTTGCGCCGGAACGCCTGACCTTCTACCGCCCCAACGATTACCTGTTCGGGCTGACGCAAGCCTATTACGATATGCCGCTGGGCGATAACGGCTATGTGTATACCTCGCAGGCGGTGCCGTTCCTGCCGATTGTGATGGCGGGGTTTGTGCCGTATTATGGCGGCGCGTTGAACTTCTCCCCCAATCTGCAACTTGATCTGCTGCGGCATGTGGAATTTGGCATGTACCCCTCGTTCTTCCTCACGCACGAGGCCACCGCCAACATGCTCAACACCCGTTCCGCGTGGATTTACACCTCGTCGTTCGACCAGTGGGGGGCGCAAATTCGCAGCACCTACCAGTGGATGAACGCGCTGCTGGCTCCTGTGCGCGGGCAGGCCATCGTCGCGCATGAGCAATTGGCGGCGGGCGTGTTCGCCACCACTTACGCGAACGGACGGCAGATCATCGTCAACTATACCGACAGCCCGTTTGTGCGCAGCGGTATCACCGTCGCGGCTCAAAACGCTTTGCTTGTGGAGGATGCACCATGAACGGGCGCAGCAACAACCGCCGCGAAATCACCCTCCGCACCCGCGAGGCGCTGTACGGCTACGGCTTCATCCTGCTCTGGATTGTGGGCTTCGCGCTGTTCATGGCGGTGCCGCTGGTACAAACGCTGAACTACAGCTTCAATCAGGTCACGGTGACGGCTTCGGGCATCAATCTGGAATTTAGCGAATGGGCGAACTACAGCCGCGCCCTGTTTACCGACCCCAACTTCATCGAACTGCTGATCGGCTATACCGTCGAAACGCTGGTTTCGGTGCCGATTGTGCTGATTTTCGCCATGATTATCGCGCTGTTCCTGAACGTCAAGTTCCGGCTGAAGGGGCTGTTCCGCATCATCTTCTTCCTGCCCATCGTCATCACCAGCGGGCCGGTCATTAAGGAACTGACGGCGCAGGGGGCGGCCTCCGCGCCCGGTATCGCCAACATTCCGGCGGTGGTCGAATTTCTGGCGACACTTCCCCCCGCGCTGCGCAGTCCGGTGCAATACCTGCTCACCTCGTTCATTCTCATCCTGTGGTTTTCGGGCGTGCAAATTCTGATCTACCTGTCGAGTTTGCAGAAGATTGACCGCAGTATCTACGAGGCGGCGGCGATTGACGGCGCATCCAGCTGGGAGATTTTCTGGAAGATCGTGCTGCCATCCCTTTCGACGGCGACGGTGGTCAACGCCGTGTACACTGTCGTCACCCTCTCGCACTTTTCCGAGAACAAAGTAATCCGCTACATCTACGATCAGACCTACGATGTGCATGGCGGCATCGGCTATGCCAGCGCGATGGCCTTCCTGTACTTCGGGCTGATGGTCATCCTACTGGCGCTGGTCTATTTCTTCCTGATGAAGTGGGCGAGCAGGGGGACGCGCTAATGTCATTCCTTCATCATCCCTTTGCCGATTACCTGCGTAGCGTTCTGCTGGGCAACCGCGCCCGCCGGGGGCTGGTCTACAGCATCGTCCTGTACGCGCTGCTGATCGCCATCGGGTTTGTGTATTTGCAACCGCTGTTGTTCATGTTCATCACCAGCATCAAAAGCGCCAGCGACCTGCTGAACCCGATGGTGCAGTGGGTTCCCACCGAACTATTCCTCGGCAACTACGAGAAGGCGCTGCGCGTGCTGGATTATCCCAACACGCTGCTCACGTCCATCCTTATCAGCGTGATTCCCTCGCTGCTTCAGACGGTGGTGTGTTCGCTGGTGGGGTATGGGCTGGCGCGTTACCGATTCCGGGGCAAAACGCTGGTTTTCCTGCTGCTGCTCTCCACGTTCATCATCCCGCCGCAGAACACCGTCATCCCGCAAATGCTGATGTACCGCGATCTGGGGCTGCTGGGCAATCCGCTGGCGCTCATCCTGCCGGCGCTGCTGGGGCAAGGCTACAAGAGCGCGATTTTCGTGCTGATTTTCTATCAGGGCTTTCTGTCGCTGCCGAAGGTGTTGGAGGAATCCGCCCGGTTGGACGGCGCTTCGGACATCCGCATCTTTTTCAGTATCGCGGTGCCGTCCGCGCTGCCGGCCTATATCGTGTCGTTCATCTTCTCGATTGTGTGGTACTGGAACGAAACCTTCCTCACCGTGATCTTCCTCGAAGGCGGCGTGACCACCCTGCCGATGCAGCTTTCCAAGTTCACGCAAGCCTATGAAAATATGTACCCGCCGGGGACGGTGAACATTTTTGACCGCCTGAACGAAGCGGTCAAAATGAGTGGGACGTTTCTGAACATCCTGCCGTTACTGGTGCTGTATTTCATCTTGCAACGCTGGTTTGTCGAATCGGTCGAGATGACGGGCATCACTGGCGAGTGAGGCTTGCCCCTGTAGGGGGGTGGGGGATTCTATATGAAAAACGCCCGCAGCAATCGGCGGGCGTCTCGCAAGCAAATGCGTGGCAGGCGCTCAGTCGGCGGCAGCGGCCTTCGGCTCCGGCTTGCTGGCGGGCGCTTCGGCAGGCTTGCTCGTGCTGGCGGCCTCGCCTTTGGCCTCACTTTTAGCCTCGGTCTTGCTGTCGCTCTTGGAGTCGGTGGGCTTGGCGTCGCTGTCTTTGGAAGGCGGCGGCGTGCCGATCGTACTCTTAGAGGAGCTTTTGCTGTCGTTGATGTAAAAGCCGGAGCCTTTGAATATGATGCCAGCGGCCTGAACCACGCGGGTCACACGCTGGCCCGAATCGGGATCCACCGTTAGCGGATCGTCCAGAAACTTCTGACGATAATCAAAGGTTGTGCCGTCTTCACGGCGATAGGTATAAACCGGCATTCTGCTTTCACCTCAAACCCGCTAGGACAGGTTATCTCATGCAATCCAAATCATACACTCTTTCTTAGCACTGTCTATAGGTGAGTGCCATTTTCTAGTGAACTTTTTATATGCAAACCCCTGCTATCCCTCATCCCACGCCCATCGTGTACAATGGCGACACTCCAGAAGACGAGGAACCCTATGCAGCTTTACCTGATCCGTCATGCACAATCGCAGAACAACGCGACCATGCTGGCCGACCCCACCAACCGGCAGGAGGCCGACCCTGCGCTGACCGAACTCGGCCTGAAGCAGGCCGCCGCCGTAGGCCGTTTCGTGGGCGAGGCGCTCAATGTTGACCGCTGGGTGGAACAGCCGCCCGCCGTTCGCAAGCCGGTTTACGGGTTGGGCGCCACCCGCCTGTACGTCAGCCCGATGCTGCGGACGCTGCAAACCTGCCAGCCCATCGCGGCGGCGCTGGACTTGCAGCCGGAAATCTGGGTGGATATTCACGAACACGGCGGCATCTTCCTGCACCACGAGGATGAGCGCGGCATTGTCGGGCTGCCCGGCCTGAGCCGCCGCGAGATCAACGAACGCTTCCCCAATGTGATCCTATCGCCGGACGTGCGCGAGGATGGCTGGTGGAATCCGGCGGCGGGGCTGGAATCGCTCGAAGCCTGCCAGATGCGGGCGATTCGCGTGGCAAATGCGCTGCGGATGCAATCCAACAGCGACCAGCGCCTCGTCCTCGTCACACACGGGACGTTTATGGATCACCTGATTAAAGCCCTGTTGAACCTGCTGCCGGGGAATGACCTGCGCTTCTACCACTACAACACGGCGGTCACGCATATTGACTTCCTGAACGGACTGACGATTCTGCGCTACCAGAACCGTTTCGACCATTTGCCGCCGGAACTGAACTCGTAGCGGCGGCGCTGCACCGCGTCCCTCTCCGTTCGAGCCGGAAGGAGAGGGCGCACCCTCCCCATTCCTCACAACCGCATCCTTGCACCCGCGCCTGCACAACTCAGTAAAGACGCGCCGCCCCGTTGCGCCTGCATCCCGAAGGGCGGTTGCTTGGTCGCAACTTGATGGTGCTGCTCAACAAGCTATGGAAATCAGTAGTTTCAGTGCCCCGAAGGGCGGTTGCTTGGTCGCAACGGCGACTCGCATGTCGTTGCATCGGTTCGAGGAACGTTTCAGTGCCCCGAAGGGCGGTTGCTTGGTCGCAACAGGGTTGAGCGAGGCAACCGGACTCGCCAGAAGCGTTTCAGTGCCCCGAAGGGCGGTTGCTTGGTCGCAACGTGGCTAGAACTGTCTATGC
>CAIPFY010000464.1 GCA_903864435.1 uncultured Chloroflexota bacterium
AACCGCCACTGGAAAAGTAACCGTATCGCACAAACATATCAAGACTATCCATCATTCCGATGGGTACAGCTATACGAAAGGATTAGGCGCTATCCCTCCCCGCACCTAAAGGTGGGGGTATCTCGCGCCGTTTTTTGATGAAGATCGTTTTTATGGGCAACAGTCTGGTCGAAGGGCGCTATGGCGGCAATTTCGTGACCGAGGCCGCCCGCCTGCTACCGGATTGCACAATCGTGAACGCTGGACGCAGCGGCACAACCGTCCTCAACCTGCTGGACAGTCTGGAGGATGTGCTGGAGCAAGAGCCGGACGGCGTGTTCATCCTCACGGGCGGGAACGACGCAATTTCGTATTCACAGCCGGACACGCGCCGTTACTACCAGCAGACGCACGGCATTCCGGGCGGTGTGGTGACGCCGGAAGCCTTCGTGCAGGCTTACGACAGCCTGCTCATGATCTTGCAAGCCTCGCACATCTTGACATGGGTGGGGCTGGGCGTGCTGGAGCATAACCCGACGGCGGCGGCGGCGCTGAAACGCTACAACGCATTGGCGCGGGAATCGGCGCGGCGGCAGCGCATTCCAGTGTTCGATCTGGCGGAAAAGCTGCCAACCGGCGAAGTGCCGCAGCGCCCTCCGCTGGGGCTGCGCGATATTCAGCTCATCGGGCAGCGCATGGCGAACGGTTGGGCGGATTACGAGGCGGCACAGGCCGAAGGCGGCTACCGCTTCACCTTCGACGGGCTGCATTTCACGCCGGAGACAGCCCGACAGGTGGGGGCGTGGGTGGCGGCGTTCATCCAGCAGAATCGCTAGGCGTTGCAACTTTTCCTGTGCCCGTTCGTATTTAGGAATATATGATCGTAGCGCATAGAGGAGGTTAAAATGGGCTGCGGACGCGCATTGTTGTGCATCGTTTTCCCGCCGCTGGCGGTGATTGATCGCGGTTGCGGCACGGTGGTGATCGTGCTGGCGCTGACGCTGGCAGGATGGGTTCCGGGCGCGATTGCCGCGCTGGTATTGAACTACACCGCCGCGCAGAAATGAGCTTCCTCACGCCTGCTCATGCAGTTGGGCAGGCGTGAGTCCTTCCCCTCAGATTTGTTCGTAAGTTTGTCCCCAATGCACGATCGTTTCAGCCACGATGGACTGTGTTCCCACAATGAGAACCATTCCCCCTGTGCCCGCCAGCGTTTTGGCGCGTTCGGCGGCTTCCGGCAGGTTCGGGCTGTAGCTTACCTGCGGGTGATAGCTGCGCGCCGCTGCTAACGCTTCGTCCTGCGGGAGAAAGTGCAGGCTGGGGTTGCGGCTGGTTTCGGTGAGAATGAGCGAGTTGCTGATGGGCGCGAGGGATTCATACACGCCGCGATAATCTTTGTCATCCGGCACGCCGATCACAGTGATAACGGGTTGCTGAAGGTGTTCGCGCAGGCTTTCAACCAGCAGCGCGGCAGATTCGGCGTTGATCGCGCCATCCACGTATACCGCCGGTGCGGATTGCAACTTCTGGCAGCGCCCCGGCCAGACTACGCTGGATAGGCCAGCGCGGATGCAAGCGGCATATTCCGGCGTGCCGTGCAGCACGCCTCGCAAGCGCCCGTGTACATTGCCCGCGCCCATCATGGCGAGGGTGGCGTTGGCGATCTGATAGCGCCCCAGCAGCGACAGGGTGATTTCACCATAGCGCCCGATGTCCACGCGCTGACCTTCGGGAGCCGCGCCGAGATAGAGGCCAATGTCTTTGGGGGCGATCCAGTTAAAATCCGCGCCGAGCAGGTCGGATTCGGCTTGCAGCACGTCCATCACGCTAGGCTGTTGCGGCAGGCTGTAGGCGGTGCTGTAGGCTTTGATAATGCCGGCTTTGTGCCACGCGATGCGCTCAATGGTCGGCCCCATATAGTCCGGGTGTTCCAGCATGATCGGCGTGAACAGCGACAGTTTGTTGGGCGCGACGGAAATATCATCATAGCGTCCACCGCGCCCCACTTCCAGCACCGCCGCGTTGACGCCCTGCTCATCGAACCAGCGCAGCGCCACCGCGAGGAAAATCCCCTGCGGACTGAAATAGGTGTGGTCGGGCAGGCTGGCTTCAATGGCGTCAATTTCGGCTTCATACTCGCCCAGAATGCGCAGCAGATCGGGTTCGGGGATGGCGCGTCCGTTCACGCGGATGCGTTCGCGCCAGCTCACCAGATGCGGGCTGGTGATCGTCCCGACGGTATGACCGAGATGTTGCAACAGTTTGGCGGTGATGATCGTCGTGGAGCCTTTGCCCTTGCTGCCTGTGACGATGGCGTATTCCCGCGACTGATCCAGCAGGCCAACCGCCATGAGCAGGCGGCGCGTGGGGGCAAGGTTGCGTGTGACATCATCATAGCCGCGCTGCTGCCCGCGCAGCTTACGCATGGAACGGAAAACGTAGGTAATCGCTTCGGATTCGGTTGCAAAGGGCATTTGTGCCTATCCGTGAGTCCACACTAAACGAGCAGGAATGTGCAGGGTGACTTCGTTTCATTGTCTATTTTTTGCGGATGGATGCTAGGCTGGATTTGGGCGGTGCGGGTGGATTGGTTCGCGCACTTGTGGGCGGTGCGCGTTACAATTCGGGTGTGTGTGAGATTACTTTAGAGGAGGCTAATCATGCCAAAATTCGGCGCTCATGCGTTTGGATGGGTGGGCGATTGGACGACTGAAACCGGCAATTTTGCCATCGCGCAGGCGGGAAAAGTCGGGTTTGATTTTATCGAAATTCCGCTGCTCAAGCCGTCCACATTTGACGCGGCTTCGCACCGTAAGGCGCTGAAAGAGGCCGGAATCGGCGTGGTGGCTTCCACCGTGCTGCCGCGTAACGCGCATATTCCGGTTGAGCCGGAGAAGGCCAAAGCGTTTTTGATTGACTGCCTCGACAAGCTGGAAGCCGTCGGCGGCACGTACCTGTGCGGTTGCATCGGCTTCGCGCACGGCTACATGACTGGCGCGCCGCCCCGCCCGGAAGAACGCGAAAAAGTGGTGGAAGTCATCACCGAAGTGGCGTTCAATGCCGGCAAGCGCGGCATGTCGTTAGGCTTTGAATGCTGCAACCGCTACGAAACCTATATGTTCAATACGCTGGCAGATGGTGCAGCCATCGTGAAGGCGGTGCGCGCCAACGGCGCTCCGAACATCGAACTGCACGGTGACACCTACCAGATGACCACCGAAGAAGAAGGCTTCTACCAGCCGATTGTGAATGTGGCGGATACGCTGGGCTATATGCACATGAGCGAGAGCCATCGCGGGCTGGTGGGAACGGGCACGATTCAGTGGGACGCGGTGTTTAAGGCGCTGGCTGATTCCAAGTACAAGGGGCCGTTGGCGCTGGAATCGTTCGCAGCCATCAACGCTGATCTGGTCGCGGCCACCTGCCTGTGGCGTCCGCCGAATGCGCCGCCCGGAAAACTGGCGGAAGAAGGGCTGAAGTTTATGCGGGCAGGTGCGGAAAAGGCCGGCATGATCTGATCGAAGAAAGTGGGGCAGGTGGGATTCGAACCCACATGGGTGTTACCCGATTGATTTTAAGTCAATTGCGTCGGCCGTTGCGCCACTGCCCCGTAGCAGTTTGTTGTAGTCTATCAATTTCCGAGGGGGGCGTCAACCCGTCCCCCCGAATTCCGAATAGGTGTTAGTTGCCGGCGCTGGTCACGGTGATAAGGCCGCGAGGCACGGTTAAGGTGTAGCGCAGTTTCGTTTCGGCGCTGTCGAAGTTACGCGCTTCCAGCACGCCATCGCCTTCCGCCAGCAGGTTATACACCGTCGGGTCAAATTCCGGCCTCATTCCGCTGCCGCCCCGGTTCAACTCCAGACGTGCGGCGACGGTCAGCGGGATTTGCAGCGTGAGCGCCCCTTCGCGGGTGACGAGCGTCCCTAGCGAAGCATTTGCCGGCGATCCTAGCGGACGGTATTCCGGCAGCGTGACCACCACATCGCCGTTGCGCTGGTCGAAGTTCAGCCGTTCCAGCGACAGGCCGCTTAAATTCAGGCTGGAATCGCCAGCAGTCCCGTTGAAATTCAGGTCGATCGGGATGCTTGCAGGCAGTTCCAGCCGCAGCCGTCCGCGTCCGACGGCTTCCAGCAGCGGGAAGGGGTTCGGTTGGGTTTCGGTCAATACCAGTGTGGCGCTGCCGTCGCTGGCTTCTTCGTAGGTCACGGTGAACTGGCTTTCGGCGCTGCCCACGAATTGACCGCCAGCCTGTGCCGGAGTCAGGGCGCGGACGATTTCGACATCGCTATCCAGCGTGACCACCTGCACACGCAGCAGCGTGACCGCCGCGCCGATGGGCTGGTTGATGGCGATTTGCGTGGCATCCCGCGATTGAGTGGCGCGGCTGGAATAGGCCACCGCCGCCAGCCCGCCCGCCAACCCCAACCCGATGAGCAGCGCCAACAGGCTGCCTAGCGGAACTCGATCCCGCAGCAGGAGCGAAAGCCCGCCGATGATGAGCAGGGCAGGCCATGCGCGTCCTAGCAAATCCGCCGCGCCGGTGGGCAGCAGCCCCAGACTATTCGACAGCCAAGCGCCGGCTGTGACCAGCGCCAGAAATCCCCACAATAAATTGGTGCGGCGCTGCATTTTCACCGGATCACCTGCTTGATAAAAAAGACCAGCGCCAGTATCGAAAGGATGATCGGCCACAGCAGTTCTGTGCCATTCGCTCCGCGCAGCCCGCCGCCGAGGTGAACCGCCCAGAGCGCTAGCGCACCGATGCTGATGAGCAGCGTGAACAGGAACAGACCCGCCCCCCCGCGCCGCCGGACGTAGATCGAGTCTTGCGGGAGCAGCCACCACAGGAGGACATAGACGGCTGCGAACAGGCCGCCCGTGAGCAGGGTGAGAATGGCTACCGCGCCGCGAATCCACCACGCGCTGAACGGCAGCACCGCCGCCAGCCCGCCGCATACACCCCCAAAAACCCGATCGCTAAAACTGCGTACCATGCTTATCCTAAGTTCTCGAACCTCATCCACTGCACAGCCGGGGTGAGGCGAAAGATCATGCTTTGCCCGATACTCACGCTACTATAATCGTCTCTGCTTGTACTGGCAAGCCATGCCGATCAAAAGCGCGAGAACCGCACCACCACCCGCACTTGCCCCAGTTCCAGTTCGTCGCCATCCCGCAGGCGGTAGGCGCGGTTGGGAACCAGCGACAGCCCGTTGATACGGGTTCCACTGGTGCTATCCAAGTCTTCCAAGTAGAGCGTATCATCTTCAAAGGTAATCACCGCATGAACACGCGATACCCCCCATGTCGCTCCCCCGTAAGGGGTGAGGTCGAGCGAGGGTTGGGCGCCGCCATCGGAATCGGCGCGACCAATCACGATCCGGCTGAGGATGGGCAGGTGTAAACTGCCGTTGGACTGACCTTCGATGTGAAATAAGACTTCGCGCATAAGTTCTCACGGTGACTGGCTATAACACAACACGATCATTCGATTCTCACCTCATAACTGAAAATTGGCAATAGTCGCCGTGTGCCGTAGAATCAGAAGGAATGCAAGGAGTATGCTATGCGAAGGTTAGGATTGAGCATCGTCCTCGTCTTTGGGTTTCTTTTGCTCGGCGGCAGCGGTGTAGCCGGGGCGCGGGAAATTCGTCAGGGCGACCAATGTGTGATTTTGCCCGGTGAGGAAATTACTGGCGATCTGTTCGCGCTGTGCCGGACGCTGGATATTCAGGGCAAGGTGAATGGGAATGTATTCGCGGCTGCCACCGATGCCGAGATTCGTGGCACGGTCAGCGGCGATGTGTATGTGGCTGCCGGTCAACTGCTGGTCAGCGGCGAGGTGGGCGACGATTTACACTTCGCAGGCGCGGTGCTGCATATTCGTTCCGGTGCCAGCTTTCCTGACCCAAGCGCCCATCTGGTCAGCATTAGCTTGAGTACGACGATTGATTCGGGCGTGGACATATCGGACGGGATCGTGGCTTTGGGCTACCAGATGGTGCTGAGTGGCACGGTCGAGAACGGCGTGAGCTTCTGGGGATCGGCGCTGCGGATCACCGATCAGATTGTGGGCGATGTGGATGCCACTGTGGGCGACCCCAATTCAGCGGGTATTTCGCAGTTGCAAACGCTGCTTGTCCCGTTCTCGTGGGATGTGGAATTGTTCGAGCCGGGGTTGACCATGACCGAAGGCAGCCGCATCGAAGGCATCCTGCGCTATTCCGGTTCGGCGGAAGGCGATTTGAAGGGGACGGTCACAGGCGAGACGAGTTTCACGCCGATGGTGGTGCAGCCGGATTTGACCCAGATTATCAACACGCAGGATCAAAGCGGGTTTGCGATTTACGGCATGTCGGTGCTGCGCGAGTTCTTCGTGCTGGCGCTCATCGGTGTGATCGGGTTACTGCTGGTGCCGCGCCTGTTGCAACAGCCGATTAAGGCCATCAATACCCGCCCGCTTCCCAGTCTGGGGGTTGGCCTGCTGACTTTCGTGATTTCGTTCCCGATCACGCTGATGGTGATGATTTTCATTTTGCTGGCGATTTTCATTTTGCTCGCGCTGCAACTCGACGGGCTGGTGATCGGGTTGCTAGGCGGAACGCTGTTAGGCGCGTGGGTGGGCGGAACCAGCGTGTTCTATTTCGTGACCATTTTCATCAGCCGGGTGCTGGTGTGCTTGGTGGTGGGGCGGGGGATTACGCGCACGGTGGTCGGTGATGACGGCAGTATGCGGATTACCTACCTGAGCCTGTTCACAGGCGCGGCGCTGGTCGGCATTTTAGCCATGCTGCCCACAGTGGGCTTGTTTATCAGCGCGTTCGCAGCGTTCCTCGGTCTGGGCGCGATTCTGATCTTGATTCAGTCGCAGATGCGGACGTTCCGCCAACGGGGTACTGCAATGCCGCAACCGCGCATTTTCTACGCACGCCGTTCGGAATCGGGTAGGCCGTTGCCCCCGCCCATGCTGGATGATGGTAATCTGCCGCTGGGCATGGACAACCTGCCGGATGGCTTTGAATGGTGGAATGAGGATCGGTAGGATTGCATCGGCGCTGCTGGGAGGGTACACTTATCCCAAGTTATCCCTGATTTATCCCAAAGCGAGCGAGGCAGCCGATGGCGTGGCGTGTACATTTGACCAATCAGGCCATTCAAGGCGTGGACATTCTTCCCGGAAAATCGCCTCTGCTGATCGTTTGGACGCAGCGGGATCGTGCGACTTATTTTGACCTCGACAGCGGCGCACAGGTGGGCGAACACCTGCACAGCGCGGTTGCCCGTCAGAGCGACAAATGGGCGGCGTTCGCGGCCAGTCTGGTTGCGCCCAACGGCGCGTATTTGCCGCTGGTACGCACCGCGCAAGCCCGTATTTTGACAACGGATGATGGTCGGTTGCGCCTGTTTTGGCCTTCTAGCGGCGAACTGCTGCTGGAACTGGAAAGCAAGGAAGTGAAGCTGGAGATGCCCGCCCGCGCTGCCG